>JAAYHZ010000133.1 GCA_012744235.1 Clostridiaceae bacterium | reverse complement strand
CCGTTGCATATGCTGCTAAGGAGCACCTGCGGAAGGATATGCCGCAGCGATTCGACGGACGGAGGAAGGACGTGGGGTGAGGTATATGAAACCTCTTTGCCGAATAATAACAGTGGCATCGATGCGGTAAAGCTTGACGACGGAACCGTAGCTTTGGTATACAATCCCGTAAGCGAGGATTGGGGACCTCGTACTCCTCTGGTAGTGAGCTTATCAAGGGATAACGGAGCGACATGGCCCGTTACATGTATTCTCGAAGATGAAGAAGGAGAATACTCCTATCCTTCGATTGTTGCCAAAGGAAACGAAATATCCATTACCTATACATGGAAAAGAGAAAGGATCGCATACGTCAGATGTACAATCGAAGACATACTGTCATGCGAAAGACATTCATGAAATCGGAAGGACGGTTATGGAAGATCGTATTAAGGTAAAATCGTTATACAAAGCGTTAAAGATTCTGGAGTGTTTCACGGAAAAAACGCCGGAGCTCGGAATAACGGAAATAAGCGAAATGCTGGGGCTTTACAAAAGCAATGTTTTCAATATACTTTCCACTTTTGAAGAAGCGGGGTATATTATTAAAAACAATGAAAACAACAAATATCGGCCAGGAAACAAAATATTGGAGCTGGCTTACGTAATTACTTCCGGAATGGATTTTCGGAAGGTCGCAATGCCCTACCTCCAGGAAATCTCCAAAGCGGCAAATGAAATCGTGTATTTGGGAATACCGGACAAAAACGAAGTTTTGTACCTCGATATGGTATATCCGAAAAATACGGTACCTACGAAAACCATACTCGGCGAGAAAGCGCCGCTGTACAGTACCGCTATCGGCAAGGCGATCATGGCCCATTTGCCGGAAGACAGAATAACGGAGATCGTATCTGAAGGATTAAGAAAAATTACAAGCAATACCATTACCGACAAAGACAAACTCATGGAGGAGCTTAAGATAACCGCTTCAAGGGGTTATGCCGTTGATAACATGGAAAACGAATACGGCATAAAATGCGTAGGAAAAGCCATTTTCGACCGAAAAGGCCAAGTGATTGCCGGTGTCAGCATATCCGGTCCCTCTCTTCGATTTAACGACGAAAATATTAAATACTTTGCCGATCTGCTGGATAAAAACGTCAAGCTCATTATGGAAAAACTATAGCGAAGCCGAAGCGAACGTCGCCCGGGCTTTTGTCCGGGCATTCATTTCTTTTGCATCCCTATGTTCGCCGGTAATCTTTATACTGTAAAGTAATTTTATGCTATAATGAACCTGAGTTCATTTTCGGGAGGTGATATGCAGGATGCATACGAGCAAAAACGAATGGATTACCGTATGGAAAGTGGAAAAATGCTTTTACAGTAAAAATCATGTGGATCCCGAGCATGACCATAGAGACAGCTACCACATTATGTATTGTATTGCCGGAAGAATAAAAATCGAGCATGGCGGTGCGTGCTACGATTTGGTAAAAAAGCAACTGGCCGTATTTAAACCGAAGGAGATGCATAAGTTTTCCGTCGTATCCAAAGAGGGTGCTCATACGTTGGATTTTAAATTTCGGATAAACGATCCCGAGCTGAATACCGTTATGATGGCATTTCCCCGCCGAATGGATTGTAAAGACGAGCAAATCGGTATCTATATGGAGAAAATGGTGGAAGAGGCAATCAATGAAAAGTATTACTACCGGGAAACGATTCATGCATTGGGTTTGATAACATTAGTGCGGATTATTCGAAGTTATCGGCTGGAACATAAAAGCTTAAGCAAAAACGATACGGTATTGCCCGAAAGCATAAAGCAAGAAAATTTCGGGGCCATTATCCGATATATCCAAGAACACGGCAATCCTACCCTTACCGTCGATCAATTATCGAGAATGGCCGGATATAGCCGGGAGTATTTTTCTCGAAAATTTCAAGCCGTTACCGGTTTGTCTCCTAAGGAGTACATCATTAAAGCCACCATCGACAAAGCGAAGCGGTTGTTAAGAGAAACGGATTATTCCGTAGGCTATATATCCGACTTGTGCGGATTCAATTCCTGCTAATATTTCAGCATCTTCTTTAAAAAGTACGAGAAAATTTCTCCCATGCAGTATCGGATCCAAAATAAGAAGAACTACAATCTGGAGCTTAACACCAAAGGATAAATCGCAAAAAAGCATAAAAAAAGATGCCTTTTGCAAGGGCATCGGCAAGTAGAACCGAACAATTGATTTTTTACCTGTTTATTAGCGCAGTGTAGCCGTAAAATCCGCAATGTAGTTTTTAAACATCGGCCATTTTTCATCGTTAAAGTATTCAACCAAATCATCATATCCTGCATTGTATAAAGTGTCGATGTATTGCTGCCATTCGTTGTCGATATTGGAGATTTGGCCTCTGAAAGCTCGGTTATAAAAATCGGAAACCAAAGAGTTGATGCCGGACATAACTTCATTACTTTTATCCGAATACGCGTCGTATATTTCATCCGGTACATCCAAACTGCTGATCCATTTATCCGGCACCAGCGCATACCGATACAGATCCTTTTCTTTCCAGTAATCGAACATCATGATATGGGTTGCGCTGTAATTAAACTTTTGATACAAGTCAAAATAGATATCGGCGGTACCGAAAATACGCATGTTTGCACCGTGGGGATACTTTCGAGGTACTTTATCAATGGGTGTTACAATCAAAGGACTTTTGAAGGGTTTCCCCGACCATTTGTAATGTACGCCCTCAATGCCGTTGTCGAACCGAAACTTGACATCGGGATTTTCGTTGATGTAGTTGATTATTCGCAATATGCGTTCCGCTTTTCCGTCATCCACACCGGCACCGAATGTATACGCGTACCCGTCTATAAAAGGAGAATCTCCGTACCCTTTATACCGGCCGGTTCCGTCCTCCGTTTGATGAGGGGGAGTGACCACAAAAAGGGCGTCGGGATCGCTGTCGTGGACCGTATTGGGCGGATACGTGCTGAAGAAATCATAATCCACCCTGTTGAATCCGTCCAGCATCCCGGCCAAGCAGCCGACTTTACCCGTTCCGCTGGCCGCCAAATATTCGTTAAACCAGTCCTCTTGGCCCGGCAGCTCACGGATATAGCCTTTCTCCAACAGATCTGTGACCCAATTTAAATATCTCTTGTAGCCTTCGAATGCGAAATATTGAACATAGTTGCCGGTTACTTTGTCGTAATACAAATAACGGCTGTCGTCCACAAATCCGAAGGAAGACATTAAAGAGGCATTGAACCAATGGCTGGGCGTAAACACCAAGGCGTACGTATCGTCTTCTCCGTTTCCGTCGGGATCGTCTTCGGTTAAAGCCCTGTAAATTTCATTAATCTCGGAAAAAGTGAATTGCCGGTCCGTAATGAAATATCGGTTGTTCGAATCAATGGAGGCCAAATTGTCCAAAGAAAACCCTAAATTTTCCAGCCAATCCAGTCGAAATACGGGAACCGTGTAGGGCATTAAAAAGTATACGTCCATACGATTGATACCGTATTGCTCTTCTTCGTTGCCGTTAATCGCCAGCTTGCTCCAGCCGCCTTCGTATTGATCCACCATATTGTAGAATACCGGCGCAAATTCTCGGATCATTTTCTTCGGAATGCTCCGATTAAGTCCTTGCTCGTAATTTTCCTTTACTCTCCCTGTACACCAGTAAAAGTCCGGAACATCACCTGCGGCATACATCATCATCATTTCATTGTCGTTATTGGCGTCGATATTCCAAACCTTGATGTCCACATTAAACAATTCCTCCAGCTCCAGCTCGTCCCATCGGCCTTCTTCGTAATTTTGCGTAAAGCGAACCAGCCAAGAGATTTCATAAAACTCGCCTAAAGGATTCGCTTCGGTAGTAACCGTTGTTGTCGTGCTTGTTGTCGTCGTTGTTCCTGCGGATTTTGTGGTTTCCGAAGACTTGGTTGTTGTACCGGGTGTCGTTGTTGTGACCGAAGTTGTCTCCTCCTTTTCACTCGAAGGTGCAATGCCGCACGAGGAGAATGCGAACAAAATACAAGTGACAGTCATAAACACCATTATTTTCTTAAACATATCCATAACCTCCTTTCGAAATACGGTTGTGTCTTAAGTGTAACAAAGAGTATCGATTATTTTTAATTAAATAATGAGGTAATTTTAAACATATGTGATGATTCATACTAGTAAATACCAATCCTGCAGTTCGTTGCCATAATCTGTTTCCAAGTTTTCTAAAGATACGTATCACATATGTATAAACAAACCTTTGAATTTTGTTAAAAATGCACAAGGTGTTCCGGTACACTTTCCATAACGACATGACAGGAGGATTACCGATGGATATGGGAAAACCGGAAAATGCAAAATTCGGAGCGGATGCATTTAAGGATTTCAATACAAAACTGCCCGGCTTATTTCCGCGGATTATAGGACCCAATGCAATGAAGTATTTGCAGGAAGTGGTGGACTCGGGTTTGGCTTCGGATATGACGACAAGGTTTGAAAAAACATTTGCAAAGGAATACGGTGTCAAGCACTGCATCGCTACGCCCGGTTGTACGCCGGCACTTCATGTTCTAGCCGCAACCTTTGGTTTTGAACCGGGCGATGAAATCATCGTAAGCCCCGTTACCGATTACGGTACCGTTTTGGGTCTTTTGTACGAGAATTACATTCCCGTGTTTGCCGATACGGAAGAAGGAAGCGTGAACGTCTCCGCAGAAACCATTGAAAAATGCATCACCGAAAGAACCCGTGCCGTTCTTGTTGTTCATAAAACGGGTATTATCTGCGATATGGACCCTATTCTTCGGCTTGCGGAAAAACACCGGCTTATTGTTTACGAGGACGTATGCCAAGCCGTATTCGGAAAGTATAAAGGAAGATTGGCAGGAACCTTCGGCAAGGCGGCGGCTTTTTCCTTTGATGCCGAAAAGACTTTAGGCTCCGATACAGGGGGCTGCATCATTACGAACGACGATGAAATTGCGGACCGAGCACGATATATGGGCCACAGCCGAGACGCCAAAACGGTACCGGGCTTCGGAAGAGTCCATCAGGACCAAGGCCTGGCTTACCGTATGCCTTCCTGTACGGCGGCAATGACACTGGCACAGCTGGAAATCATAAAGCCGGCCGTTGAAAAAATCGATCGAATGGCAAGGTATTTGACAAGTTTGATTCGTAATATTGACGGGATACTCCCTTTGGAAATTCCGGATTATGTCGACCTGTATTCCTGTTGGATGTTCGGCTTTCGAATAGACCCGGAAAAGTTTCTCTGTACACCCGAGGAATTTGTGAAGCGATTAGCCGATGAAGGTATCGGCGATGCCGGATTAGGCAAGTACTATTTAATGCCCGAATCCTTAAAATTTCTGCAACGCAAAGCGGAGAAAAAGATTTATCCTTTCAGCAAGCCTCCGGCGTCCTTTGATTATGTATACGATGAAAATACTTGCCCTAACGCTCATCGCTTTTTGAAAACCTTTATCCGATGGTCCAGCTTTAGCGAAAAATATGAAAAAGAACACTGCGAATTGGCCGCTTCCATCATCGAAAAGGTTGCCCGGGCGAATCGAAAATAAAGGCGATAAATAAAAGGGGCTGTTGCATTAGAGGTTTTTTAAACTTCTGATGCACTGCCTCTTTTTCAATATTTTACCTTGAATTTAAAGAATTTTAATTAATTTTAATCAACAAAGAAGCCGATTACTAAAAAAGGGTGCACTT
>JAAYHZ010000132.1 GCA_012744235.1 Clostridiaceae bacterium | reverse complement strand
GTATGTCGCTTTGTTTGAGAATTAGGAAAGCAAGCCCGGAGTATCCGTAACGGCGGGAACCGGATCCATTTGCTGCGGAAAAAATCGTCAAGGCGTTTTTTATCGTGTGGGCGGATGGGGGCATCTGTTTTCCGACGAAGGAAGTGCTTATGCCATTGCCATTGACGCTTTAAAAGAAATCGTTAAAAGTCATGACGGCCGTGAAAAACCCACACGGATGACGGAGAAAATGTTAACCGTAACCGGAGCGAAAACCGTGGATGAGATTGTTTCATTGATTTACATGGATTACAAGGATAAAACAAGCATTGCCGGTTTATCGAAGATCGTGGACGATGCTTGTGCCGAAGGAGACGAAGCGGCAAAAAGAGTGCTTGAAAAAGCGGCGATGGATTTGGCGGCCATGTGCCAAGCGACGATTAGAAATTTGAGTTTGGAAAATGATGAAATAACGGTGGTGTTAAACGGCGGAGTGTTTAAAAACAGCCGCGTTGTAAGGAGCGAATTCACAAGGTTGATCAAGGAGAAATATCCGAATGCCGTTGTTTCGGATCCTTTAAGAGATGCCGCGTGGGGTGCAATCTATTTGGCTTTGGAAAGCCTTTCTCCGGATAAAACGGTAAAAGATCATTTGATTCCTTAGCGAGTGATAGAATACCGCCTTGCATGACGACTGCAGGGCGCTATTTTTCCGAAGGATACTATCATTACGGTTCTACAAAAAGCAACAAAAAGGAAGGAACGAATTTAAAATTTTTGCTATGATAACCTTTTCATGATATAATCATGGCGCTTAAGGAGTTGACATTTATTGAACAAAATATGTGTCCTGTGCGAGGACCCGGAATTCTGAAAATTTTTATCGGAGCTTTTGACAATATTCTATTTGGTAACGAATATTGAATTCGTTCAAAATCCCGAACAACCGACTGATGCGGATTTTTTACAAGTTTATAAAACCAACGGCCTTACGGAGGTTGTCTATACCCGAGACGGGGAAGTAAAAACCTACTCTTTTAACGATCAGGATATCGTGAAGAACCGTACAAAAACCGTAAAACGAATTCTTTTTCGGTTTTTAAACGAAATTTGGCAGTCGGAGCTTCCTTGGGGGTTTTTAACGGGAGTAAGACCGGTAAAAATGGCTGTAAACATGCTGCTTCAAGGGTTCACGCCGGAGGAAGCGCAAAAAAGCTTGGAAAATGATTTCTTAATTGCACCGGAAAAAGCAAAGCTTCTAACGGATTTGGCGAACAAAGAATTGACTCTCACCGGAAGAGTCCCGACGGTTACCGATACGGTTTCTTTGTATATATCGATTCCCTTTTGCCCGGACCGATGCGCTTACTGTTCATTTACATCTTACGTCTATTCAAAAAATGAGAACATGGTTTCCGAATATGTAGATTGCTTGGTTAAAGAATTGGAATACATTAAAGAAGTCGTAAAAGGCAAAGGTCAAGGCATACAAACCGTATATATCGGCGGGGGAACCCCCGGAGTGTTGCCACCGATGCTTACGGACAAGCTTTTAGGTGCGGTAGACGATTTATGCACGGATGAAACCATAGAAATTACCTTTGAAGCGGGACGTCCGGAGGTTTTTAACGATGAAAAACAAAAGATCGTAAAAAACCATCGTGTTACAAGAATATGTATCAATCCTCAAAGCATGGACGATCGGATATTGAAAAATATCGGGAGAAATCATACCGTCGAGGATATCCTTCGATGTTTTGATCTTGCCGTGAAAAACGGCTTTGACAATATCAATACGGACATTATTGTAGGTTTACCGGGAGAAACCGTGGAAAGCTTTTCGAAAAACTTGGAAGCCTTATTGGATTTAAATCCGCAATCGGTTACCGTACACACGCTGGCCATGAAGAAAAAAGCGGGTTTAATTCAGAATCATAATGCACAAGATATCGTAAATAATAAAGATGTGGATGAAATGATACGCATGACGGAAAGGAAACTTTTCAATCAAGGATTTGAACCCTATTATTTATACCGTCAAAAAATGACGGTAGGAAACCGTGAAAACGTAGGGTACTGTAAAAAAGGATTTGAATGTATTTATAACATTCAAATGATAGGAGAAAGGCAGACGATTTACGGTGCCGGTGCCGGAGCGACCGGTCGGTTCGTATCGGAGGATCTTCTCATAACAAGAAAAACCAACAAGAAGCTTGTTGATCAATACATCAAAGACATCCGAGACGGAAATTTCGGATACGGATAAAAATGAAAACGGAAGTTAATAAAGGGTGCGGATATGAGCAATTACGAATCGAAGAAGAAAAAATTAATCGAATTGTTAACCGATAAAAAAACACCGCCTTTAAAATTTGCGGATATTGTCCTTATGCTGGACGTAAAGCCAAGCGAAAAGGATTTATTGCAGAAAATGCTGGATGAAGCCGTCCAAGAAGGAATATTAAAGGTTAATAAAAGAGGCGTGTACAGGCCCGTCAAGAGAGAAACGAATTTGAAAGGTATCTATTTGGCCACAAAAGGAGAATTCGGTTTTATACGTCCTGAAAACGAAGAAGAAAACGACTTCTTCGTACCGCCCGGAAAGAACAAAGGAGCAATGGACGGCGATACGGTTCTTTACAAGAGAAACGGAGGAGATACCGCCGAGGTTATCGGTATCCTCAGCCATGCCATCGCGTCTTTTACGGGTGTGGTGCACAACTTGCACGGCTACGGAAGAAAATACGTGGTCCCGGTATTGAATAAAATAAAGGGGTTCTTTCTCATTACGGAAGAAGACGCCGTCAAGGTCGTTCGTAATGATCTTGTGAAGGTGGAGATTGTCAAATACACAAAGGAATATACGGAAGTTCGTGTTGTCGAAAAATTAGGAAAGGCCAACGATCCGAAAAACATCGTAGAATCCATTTTAAAAGATTTTAATGTGACAAGGGAATTTCCCACCCAAGTAAAAACACAAGTAAAGACCATGTTCAGCGACCCAATCAATTTTGAGGACGATGCCCGTTCCGATTTTCGTCGTCTTTTGACGGTTACCATTGACGGAAGCGATGCAAAAGACTTGGATGATGCCATCTCCTTGGAAAAAACGGAAGACGGAAACTTTCGGCTGTATGTTCATATCGCCGATGTCAGCGAATACGTAACACGGGGAACTCCTTTGGACAAAGAAGCGTTCCGTAGAGGGACTAGCATCTATTTCCCCGACGATGTTGTTCCCATGCTTCCGAAAGAGCTTTCCAACGGAATTTGCAGCTTAAATCCCAACGAAGACCGTTTGGCGATGACGGTGGTAATGGATATCGATAAAACCGGAAGGGTTTTGGACCACGATGTCTTGGAATCGGTCATTTGTTCGGACGCAAGACTGACCTATGATTACGTCCAAGAATTGATCGACAACGGTTTTCCGGGTATGGAAGAAGACCCGAAAATCGCCATGCTAAAAGATATGTACGAGCTGTATAAAATTCTAAAAGAAAAAAGGAATCAAAGAGGTGCCATTAATTTCGATTTTCCCGAGACGAAAGTCATCCTCGGAGAAGACGGATATCCTATTGATATACTGCCGTATAAAACGGGGGAATCCAACGGAGTAATCGAAGAGTTTATGTTAATATGCAATGAAACCATCGCTCAACATTTCGGAGTGATGGAAATACCTTTTGTTTTTCGGATTCACGAGTTTCCGGATCCCGTGGATATTCGAAATTTGGCTGCATTTGCATCCTTGTTAGGATTCAAATTGAAGAATATCAACAATATTCGTCCCGCCGCTTTGGCTCAGCTGGTCGATGAGGCTTCGGGAACCGATTACGAAGAGATGCTTCATACCGCCGTTTTACGGTCCATGAAAAAAGCCGTATATTCGCCGCTAAACGTGGGACACTTCGGACTTGCCTCCGATTATTACTGCCATTTTACGTCGCCGATTCGACGCTACCCGGATTTACTGATCCATCGAATCATCAAAAGTATTTTAAGAGGCACCATGGATTATATGAACATTGAGCCTTTGAAGGAATACGTGGAAAAAGCGGCTAGCCGCAGCAGCGATGCGGAAAGGGAAGCCGATGATCTGGAAAGAGAAATCGTGGACTATTACAAGTGTCTCTACATGAGTAAAAAAATAGGGGAAGAATTCGATGCCATCATTAGCGATATTAACTCGGCAGGGCTGCGTGTGCGCTTGCGAAATACCGTAACAGGTATCATATTCTTTAGAAACCTGTCCGACTACTATAATGTGGATGAAAAGACGATGACGGCAACCGGCGAATTGTCCAAGAAAAAGTTCCAAGTAGGAGATAAGATTAAAGTCACCGTCTGGAATGTGGACGTACAAACTCGATTGATTGAATTTATGACTTCGGAGAGAAAAACCTCGGAGATGAGTGAAGAAGAGATCATGGAGGAATATTTCTCGTGATAAACAAAGAAAAAATTCTTGCAAGTGCATGCCTTGCGGGAAAAAAATGCCGCTACGACGGTAATACAAACTGCCGATTGTTTCGAGAGGACGATTGCTGCGTGACCGTCTTTTGCCCTGAAACGGAAGGAGGGCTTCCGATCCCGAGAGATCCTGCTGAAATCGTAGGAGGAGACGGCTACGACGTTTTGGCAGGTTTTGCGAAAGTGGTAACGAAAAACGGAAAAGAAGTGACAAGAGAGTTTGTAAGAGGAGCGGAAAAAGCATTGGAACTATG
>JAAYHZ010000131.1 GCA_012744235.1 Clostridiaceae bacterium | reverse complement strand
TACCGCAGCCTCGCAGCTGTTCGTTGCACAATCGACGGTGACAAATCGCATTAATGAAATAGAAAAGGAGTTGAATATACTGCTGTTCATTCGAACAAACCGTAGTGTCGAATTGACGCCCGAAGGGGAACAGTTTAAGGATTATGCGGATAAGGTACTTAAGCTGACCAATTCGGCATTGGCTCAAATCAGCTCCTTCCACAAGTTTGACCTTCATTTGCGAATCGGTTGTTCCGATTCCATATACGAAGGTCATCTTGCACCGCTCATATTGGAGCTTCGACAGATATATCCGAAGTACTCGTTTAAAATAACGATCGGGCTGTCCTTTCACCTTCTAGAGCAATTGCAGAATAATATATTCGATGTAATCTTTACATACCTGCCGTTAAACAATACCTACTATCATTGCGAAATTTTCAAGCAGGACAACATGGTCTTGGTAACGGATATCGCCAACACTACATTCCAAAACGGTATTACAAAGCAAGATCTCATTAAGGAAAATTATCTTATGTGTAATTTCGGACTGCAGGATGTAGGCCAATTTATACGCAGCCTGTTTCCCAAATACCACCAGTTTTCCTTAGAGATCGATGACTGCTCGAAAATCGTACCGTTCCTATTGGGACAAAAGAATTATACCTTTCTTCCGGGAAAAATTGCTCAGCCCTATATCGAGGCAAAAAAGCTTCGTTCGATTCCTTTAATCGACTTCGAAACTCCCACCATCAACAGTTACATGGTCTGTAAAAAATCAAAGTGGAAATTATACCGGAGTATATTTATGTGAATCAAATATTTGTAAAAACAATTAATTCTTATCATTAAAAATTATGTATAATTATCTGTAAGATCATTCGATTTCGAGAGTCCTATTTATAGATTCCTTGATAACATCTTTTGGATGTTGCCTGTAAAGTAACGGGTGAGGAGGTGAAAAAGTGACACAGCTTGAGGACATATATAACCGATATTTTAAAGACGTCTATCTTTTCATATATTCTCTGTCAAATGACCGGCATATAGCGGAGGACATAACGTCGGAAACATTTATGAAGGCGATAAAGGCGATAGACGGCTTTAAAGGCGACTGTGATATCAAGGTGTGGCTGTTTCAAATAGCCAAAAACTCCTTTTACACATACATAAAAAAGAACAAGAAAAATCTCGATATCGATTCCGTACCCGAAAGGGAAGATGATTTCGATATGGAAAAATCGGTGTTTTCATTGGAGGATACCATGAAAATACATGAAATTCTCCATAATCTATCGGAACCGTATAAAGAGGTTTTTACCCTTCGAGTTTTTGGAGAGCTGAGCTTTAAAGATATCGGTCGTTTATTCGGCAAAACCGACAATTGGGCTTGTGTCACTTATCACAGAGCAAGGAACAAGATTAGGGAAGAAATGAGGGATGATCGATGAGTAAGACCTGTAACATTGTTAAGGATTTAATACCTTTGTACATTGAAAACATGGTTAGCGACGAGTCGCGTATTATGGTCGAAAGACATATCAAGTTCTGTCCGGAATGCAAGAACATTCTTAACGAGATGCAATCCTTTGATGAAATACCGGCGGATAAGGATTCAACGCCTTTAAGAAAGATAGAATCCACGTTACGTAAAAAGAAGGCTCAGACGATTATTCTATCCGTTCTGGTTTCTCTTGTCGTATTTGTTATCGCTTTTTCTTTCTTAACCGCACCGGAGTTTCATCGATACAACGAAGGCAGCGTATCCTTACAAGATATCGGAGACGGATTGGTCCTTCTTCAGTTTAAAAATACCGTGGCCGGATACGACATACACAGTTACCCGGCGGAGGACGGTTCGGGTTACGTTTATCATATAACCACATGGAATAACATATGGAATCGGATGTTTAAAACATCCAAAGCAAAGAACACGGTTTTAAATCCGAACGGTGAAGCCATTGCCGCCGTCTATTACTACCAAGCGGACGGAAGCGCAGACCACTTGAAGTT
>JAAYHZ010000130.1 GCA_012744235.1 Clostridiaceae bacterium | reverse complement strand
TATTGCGCATAACCGCCGTTGTAGGGAAACTCATGCCATCTCTCTTTTTTATACACGGCAAAATTACCGACGGGAGTTCGCCCGGCCGTCCGGCCTACCGCCGTCCGGAACGCTTTTACCGGAACGGTATATTCGCCGTTTTCATCCTTTTTGTAAACGGTCAGCGTAAAGGAGCCCTTTTCAAGATACAGGCTGTACGGAAGCTCTCCTTCTTTTTCAAGCTCTTCCAAGGTTCGATACAAAGGATCCGTAGGATCCGTAAATACGTATTCCGGGTTTAATTCCGGAAGAGGGTCCGATACGATTTGCTTCGGGCTTCCTTCTACAATATGCAAAAGAGTGTTCTCGCTGCTGTTTTGCATAATCCAATACGCGGTTCCTGCCGTCGTTAAAATATTACCCTTTGTTGACGGCTGACCTAAGCCCAGGTAAGATTTTCGAACCAAGGTATTCCGGTCTTGGGTTTCGTAAAGGGAGGAGCTGATGATAACCCCTCGATCCCAGAGGGTAGCGTATTGTACATACCCGTCCGATTCCATTTCAAGCCAATCCTTGCGTTCCTTGATGTGAAAAATCCCGACGGGAGTAGATCCTCCCAATCCTGCGGATACGGGGGAACAATGAATGACTTTGTCGAAGCTTTCGGCTCCGGATTTTTCATATATCGTTAAAGTTCCGCTTCCAAGCTCGATGTAAATATAATAGTTGAAATTACCGTCCTTCAGTATTTGCTCCACGTTGGTTTGCGGAACCGTAACGGGAATCGAGGTTTTCGGTTCCGTTTCTTCCTTTACCACGGTACTTTCCGTCACTTTTTGGGCGGAGGTTGTCGTCTCTATATTCTCTATATGATTACTTGTCGTGTTGCCTTCGCTATTTTTCGTTTCCTGCTCTTCCGTGTATCCTTGATGATCCGGACTTCCGATTTTTGCCGCTGCAACAATGGCGACAATAAGCACAAGAGTGATAATAACCAGGGTGGAAAATTTCAATTTCATAACTCGTTCATCCAATCCATAACGATTCGTTACATAACCGATTCATAATACGAAATTATTGTAACATATTTTAGACGAATCGGTTGAGAAAACGGTTCTATCTTTTCGTCGTTTTTTTATCTTTATGATACTTTTTCCAAAACAAATGATTTGTAACTCGTCTTTATGTATAATATAGGCATGGATAAACAATCGGAGAGACAGAACCGAGAAACGTTTAATAAAAAGGAGTTTGTACCGTGAAAAGTCATTTCGATAAAATCACAAAAATCGGAGATATTACGATCAATCGTTTATTGAAAACCCAGTGTATGGATGAGAACCATCCGGAGTACGGAGGCTTTATCGTTGAGGGAAAAGGCTTTAGCGAACCTGCGTGGGTGATCCGCAATGCATGCTACTATATCGCCCAATATTATAACGAAAAATCAAAATATTACAAAAATCCTTTGTTGTTGGACCGGGCGAAAAAAGCCCTTTTATATACCGTATCCCGACAATACGAAGACGGAACCATTGACTTGTTGGAGACGAATTTTCATGACGCAACCGCCGTAGCCTTTGTCATACAGCAGGCCGCATACGCCTATCGGGTAATGGAAAAGTATTCGGAAAAAAGCTCGGAAGAAACCTTTATCATGGATACCCTTTACGACTTTTTTGAAAAAAGCGCTTACGGCATTAAAAACGGCGGCTTCCATACGCCGAACCACCGATGGGTCATGTGCTCCGCCTTGGCTTTATTGATCAACATCCTTAATCGCAAGGACCTCTACGACGAAATCATCTTGTACCTTCGGGAAGGCATCGACTGTAACGAATACGGAGAGTATTCCGAAAGATCCGCAGGCACCTACAACGAGATTAACAATCGCAGCCTGATTATTATGGCCGGAGAGCTTCATATGCCGGGTCTTTATGAATATGTGAAAAGAAATCTCTATTTAATGATGACCTATATCGAACCGGACGGCACGGTTTGCACCTTAAATTCCCGCAGACAAGATTTCGGTACCGTGGTTTATCCTTCTGTCTACTACGAAAACTATTTGTTAATGGCGCACCTGACGAAGAATAAACACTTTGCCTATATGGCGGATCAATTGCTTTCCATGCATCATGACGAGGAACTGGACAGGGGAGATTTATCCGCTTTCGGCTTTCCTTTTATGGCTTTACGGTATATGGCGGATGACTTTTTACGGGAAAACGAATGCGAAAAAGAGCCTTTCGATACGGAGCATTATCATAAATTCTATGAATCGTCGAATATCGTAAGAATCCGGGACAAGGATCGGTCCCTTACGATTTTAGGAGGCCAAGAAGCCTTTTTGAAGTTTCAGAAAGGACATAACTATACGATTTTGAGAATCGCCGCCTCTTATTTCGGACCGAAGGGAAGGTTTCTGCCGAAATTAGAAAAAACGGAAAGCGGCTATCGTTTGTCCTATGAATGCGAGTGGGGATATGTGAGGCCTTTAGGCAAGGTCAAAGGAAGCTTAAAGGACGGAAAAATCGATTGGGAATTTCGAGAAAAGGTGCATACCATGACTTGGACAATGACGGTGGATGTATCCTACGAGGACGGAGAAGTAAAGCTTCAGACGGAATCCTCGAACATCAACCGCTTACCTTTTAAAATCGACCTTCTATTCCCGGCAGAAGGGACGCTGGAGCACGATTCTTTTTCCGTAAAAGGTACGAAAGGCTCGTATATGATTGTAAAGAAAGGATCCTTCGAATACCGATACCAAGATGATCGTATAACGGTAGAAGGCGCTTTCGGGGAGCATGAATACACAAAAGAAATGAGAGGCGCTCCTCCTATGGAAGAAAAACGCTTCACCGTGAACTTTACCGGTTTTTCGCCGGCGAAAAAAACGATACGGATTCGATGAGGAATAAAGGATTTATGACGGAAGAGCAAATTCTGCACTATGCGAAAATGGCGAGAATTTCTTTAACCTCGAAAGAAACAAAGGCTTTGACCGATGAAATCAATCGGATGATAATGTCCTTTGAGAAGCTTCAAGATTTGGTTACCGATTTTCCCGTACCGGAAGAAAGAACCGGTCTGAGGTTCGAGGCATTAAGAGAAGACAAAACGGAAAAAAGGTTTCATAGAGAGGCTCTTTTAAAGAGCACACCTTCCGTAGAGAACCATTCTGTGAAAGTGCCGAGTGCGTTAGAATAGGTGGCGAGATGACCCTTTCCAACATGTCCGTAAAGCAAATCGGGGACAAGCTAAAGAAAAAAGAAATATCTGCCGTTGAACTTACGAAAGTCTATTTGGGTCGCATCAAAAAAGAAGATCCGAAAAAGGAATGCTTCGTGACCCTTTGGGAGGCTAAGGCTTTGCGGCAGGCGGGGACTTTTCAAAAAAAACAGGATAAAAACGGCCTCTTGTCTTTTTTGGCAGGTATACCTTGCGGTTTGCAGGATCATATTTGTACCGAAAACCTTTCCACGGAAGCCGGATCCGTAATACTGAAAAATTTCATTCCTCCGTACAACGCAACGGTTGTAGAAAAAATACTGGACAGGCTCGGCATTCCTTTAGGAAAGCTTCGCATGAGCGAATTCGGTATGAATCCGGACCCGATACAGTGCGGTGCCGCGCAATCCGTTTCCAAAGGATGGACGGTGTATTCTTTGGGATCCGATGTATTCGGATCCGTAAGCATAGCTTCCGTCTTTTGGAACATTGCAGGGCTTAGACCTACCCACGGATTGGTATCTCGCTACGGCTTGATCGCTTCGTCTTCTTTGGATCAAATCGGAATTTTTGCGAATAGGGTCGAAGATTGTGCCGCCGTTCTTTCGGAGATCGCAGGTCAAGACCCTCGGGATCCGTTATCCGCATCCTTTACCGTCCCGGATTATACGACGTATCTTCGTAAAGGCGTCAGAGGACTAAAGATCGGCTTTTTAGCCGGGGCGGAGGATGATGCGAAGGTATTTGAAAAACAAGGTGCCGAAGTAAAAGAAGTTACCTTATCCTTACTCTCCTATATCCGGCCGATATACGACATCCTCTTTTCGGCGGAGGCAAGCTCCGCGTTAGGACGGTACGACGGTATCAAATACGGGTACCGAAGCTCACATGGAAACAACCTGTCCGAGCTGTATACCCGCTCCCGAGGCGAAGCCTTCGGTTCGGAAGCTAAAAAATACGTTCTGGCGGGTACCCACATCTTAAGCTCGGAACAAAGAGAGATATACAATAAAGCATTAAAGGGCAGGTATTTGATTGCAAAAGAGTCGGAAGACCTCTTTACTCATTTTGATGTGCTTTTGATGAAAGGGAATCCGAAAGAAGATGATTTGTGCCTTTTGCCTGCATTAACGGGAATGCCGGCATTGACCGTGCCGAAAGGCTCCCGCAGTGAAAACGGTTTTTACGGTATTCGGTTGATGGCAAATCGTTTTCAAGAGGGTTTGCTGTTTCAAGCGGGTCATCTGTACCGATCCGAGACGGGAGGAGCGACATGAAAGAGTTTGAGACGATTATCGGTTTGGAAATCCATGTAGAGCTTGCAACCTCCACGAAGTTGTTCTGCAGCTGCTCCGCTCGCTTTACCCGTGAACCGAACCGAAACTGCTGTCCCTTGTGCATGGGTATGCCCGGGACCTTGCCCGTGCTGAATCGTAAAGCGGTGGAGTACGCCGTAAGGGTAGGCTTGGCTCTTTCTTGCCGTATCGAAAGGTTTTCAAGGTTTGACCGCAAAAACTACTTTTACCCGGATTTGCCGAAGGGCTATCAAATCACCCAATACGAATATCCCTTGTGCAAGGAAGGCTATTTTGATATCGATACGCCTCAAGGCATAAAAAGAATCGGTATCGCCGAGATACACTTGGAAGAGGATGCGGGAAAGCTTATCCATCTTGAAGACGGTTTCAGCTTAATCGATTATAACCGAGCGGGAATTCCTTTGATTGAAATCGTTACCGAGCCGGACCTTCGTTCTGCGGAAGAAGCCAAAATATTCTCCGAAGATTTAAGGAATCTCATCATGTATACAAGAGCCTCGGACTGCAAAATGCAAGAGGGTTCCATGCGGGTGGACGTGAATCTGTCTGTCCGTGAAAAAGGGACCCCCGATTTCGGGACAAGGACGGAAATAAAGAATTTGAACAGCTTCCGATCCGTTGCACGAGCCATCCAATACGAATCCGAAAGACAGATTCGATTATTGAAATCCGGAAAAAACGTGTTGCAAGAAACCCGCAGATGGGACGAGGCGAAGGGTGAAAGCGTCCCCATGAGGAACAAGGAAGATATATCCGATTACCGATATTTTAAAGAACCGGATTTGCCGGCAATCATTCTTTCCTTGGAAGAAATTGAGTCCGTTCGAAAAACTTTGCCTTCATTGCCTCGGGAAAGGATGGAGCGATATAGGAGAGAGTGGAATTTGCCTTGGAATGACGCAAAACTTATTGCATCCTCCAGGGCTTTAGCGGACTTTTATGAAAAAACCGTGCAATATTGCAGGCTGCCGAAGGAAGCGTCTCATTGGGTAACCGGTGAAGTGTTAAAAAAACTCAATGAAAAGAAATTGGTGCTTGAGGAATCTGACATGGATCCGAAATTCTTAGGAAAATTGATCCTATTGGTAAAGGAGGAGAGGTTAACGGGAAGCGTTGCCAAGAAAATTTTTGATATCATGTTCGATACCAAAGAGGACCCGGAAAAAATTATTGCCTCCTATGGCCGGATAACCGTAAAAGACGCAGGACAATTGGATCAAGTTATCGAAAAAGTTTTAAAAGAAAACCCGAAAGCCGTAGCCGATTATTTGGGCGGAAAGAAAAAAACCTTCGGATATTTTATGGGTGAAATCATGAAAGAAACAAACGGAAGGGCGGATACGGCTTTAGCCAAAAAAATACTGGAGAAAAGATTGGCTTTTTTATACAATAATAATAACCCGATAAAGGAGGGTTGACCATGACTCAAATTTATGCTTCGTCGCCGATCAAATCGAAAAATGTTAAGATTAAAAGTCGGTTTTGGACCGGAATTCGGCATAAGAATAAAACAAAGATACTGCCGGCCATTTACCGAGTATACGAAGAAACCGGCAGAATCAAATCCTTTAAACACGATTGGAAGGAAGGAGATCCTTACAAGCCCCATATTTTCTGGGATAGCGATGTGGCCAAGTGGATGGAGACCGCCGCCTATATCCTGGGAGAAGAACAAGACTCGGATACGGAAGAAAAAATGGAAAGGTTGATAGACCTTATTGAGAAAAACCAAGAGCCTTCCGGTTACTTCAACTCCTACTTTCAAACGGTGGCACCGGATCAAAAATGGAAGAATATCCACGATCACGAATTGTACTGTATCGGACATTTGCTGGAAGCCGCCGTCGCCTATTACGAATCCACGGGAAAAGATCGCTTTTTAAAGGTTATGGAAAAAAGCGTCGATCATATCATTCAAGTATTCATGGAAGAAAACAGTGCCGGCTTTCAATACCCCGGTCATGAAGAAATCGAATTGGCTTTGTATAAACTTTATCGGGTTACAGGCAAGGAGAAGTATCGTAAATTGGCGGAGCACTTCCTGTATCGGCGGGGTAGGCAATACGAGCAGGAGCAGGACGACAACTACCGCCTTCGAGGAATCCAAGAACACCTTCCCGTAGAAAAGCAAAAGGAGGCCGTCGGACATGCGGTCCGTGCCGCTTATCTTTATACGGCCATGACCGATATGGCAATTTTGAATAACGACGAAGCCTTATGGAACACGGTTTCGGAGCTTTGGGAAGATATAACGAATAGAAAAATGTTTGTCACCGGAGGTGTGGGGACCTCATTTTCAGGGGAAGCCTACACCTACCCTTACGATCTTCCGAACGAGTACGGATACACGGAAACATGCGCTTCCATCGGTTTAATATTCATGGCGGCGCGAATGATGCGGTACGATTTGAACGCAGAATATGCCGATGTTGTGGAAAGAGCGTTGTACAATACGGTGTTAGGATGTGTTTCCGAGGAAGGAAACGAGTTTTTCTACAGCAATCCCCTTGCCGTAGACCCTGCGCTGGATGGATACTTAAAAACCCTAAAAAAGTACAACATGGCTAACCGAGAAAGGATTATTCCCTCTACAACCCGAAGAAAAGACCTAGGCTGCATGTGTTGTCCCGCTAACGTTACTCGGCTATTGGCTTCCATCGGCGAGTATATTGCTTCGGAATCCGACGATAGCATTGCGATACATATGCCCGTTGGCTGTAATATGAACGTAGACGAAGGGGTTTTGTCCGTTGATTCCGATTATCCGATAAAATCCGATTTTACCCTTCGTTTGCAATTGAACAAGCTCTTTAGAAGAAAACTCTATATTCGAATTCCCTCCTGGTGCAAATTATCGAAGGTCACCGTAAACGGTGAAAAATACCCCTTCGAACGGCATAAATTAAACGGTTATCTTGTTTTCGAACAAGGCTTTGACCGCGATACGGTTATTAGAATCGAATCGGAAATGAAGCCGATGCTCGTAAAATGCCATCCTGCCGTAAAGGATGCGGCGGGGAAGACGGCCGTACAAAGAGGACCCTTCGTTTACTGCTTGGAAGAGAAGGACAACGGTCCCATGCTGTACAACGCCTATATTGACAAAACGACCGTATTTGAAGAGATTTTCGATGAGCCGATTTCGGAACCTGTTCCGGTGTTGAAATGCAAGGGCAAAACGATGAAACAAAAGGATAACCGATTGTATTTTACGGATGATTACGAATATGTAGACAGAGATTTGACCTTCATTCCCTTTTACGCTCGATTGAACCGAGGTATAGGGGAAATGATTGTTTGGGTTAACGAGTTTAATAAATTTATTAAATAAAGTGTGAAAAGGGTATGCAAAAGGTTACATTAAGGAAAAGCAGAGTATTGGAAAAGCTACGAGCCGGAAAAATTGCTTCTTGTTTCAAGACGAATCTGGCGGATTACCGGACGGTTCAAATTGCCGCCATGGCCGGATTCGACTGCATATGGACCTGCTTGGAACATGTTCCCAATGATATGGAAACCGTCGAAATGCAGGTTTTAGCCGCCAAGGCTCATGACGTGGACTGCGTTGTTCGAGTGGCTCGAGGAAGCTACAGCGATTATATCCGAGCATTCGAGACGGACGCTTCGGGGATTATGATTCCTCACGTCATGAGTGCGGAAGATGCGAGAAAGGTCATCCAAATGACCAAATTCCAGCCGGTAGGAAGAAGACCCTTAGACGGAGGCAATGCTGACGGCGCATTTTGCATGGTATCTACGGAAGAGTACGTGAAGCATTCTTTGAGGGAAAAATTCGTAATCCTTCAAATCGAGGATCCGGAGCCTTTGGAGGAGTTGGACGCAATTTGCAGCATTGAGGGCGTGGATATGATCTTCTTCGGCCCCGGTGATTTTGCCAACACCTTGGGTTACCCGGGACAGCTTACCCATCCGGATGTGATTAAAGCATGGAAAATGACGGCGGATGCCGCCAAAAGACACGGCATATTCGCAGGATCCGTTGCCAATCCGGATATCATCGATATGGTGGTGGATATGGGGTATCAATTTATCAACATCGGATCCGACGTGGGAGCCATCGCTTCCTTTGCCGGGAACATGTATAAAGTGATTGAGAAATATATGTAAGAGTTTTTGTGAATCGATATTCTTTTGGATTTTTAAGAAGGAGGGTTCTCGATCGGTTGCCGGACCCTCCTTTTTGAAGCAAACGAAATTCCGAAGAGTGTTTATAAAATTTTATTTTACCCTTGTATAC
>JAAYHZ010000129.1 GCA_012744235.1 Clostridiaceae bacterium | reverse complement strand
TTACGCTAATTTCTTTATATACAGGCTCTTAGAAGAGCTTCGTGTTGAACCTTCCGTAGATTTGTAATAGTATGGATATAGAATATATAGAAGGAGTGTTTATGAACCGCATATTGAAGATCGCCCTCGATTTTATTCTGCTCATCGTCGCCTATTTTCGTTTTTGTTATAAGCCTTGGAGAGCAAACGGTAGGAAAACTCTTGTTGTCAATACGCTGATGTACGTCTACCTTTCTTTGGTGCTTTTTGTTACGTTAATGCCTGTCGTCGCATCGTTGCCGGGTATTTTCAATCACCCTTACAAGCCCATGCAGATGATTCCCTTTGACGACCTGATTCATAAAAGAGGGGACGCTTTACGACAAATCCTGCTAAATACGGTCATGACGATTCCTTTCGGATTTTTACTGCCCTTGGTGAAAAAGCAAAGCATTTTTACGTGCATTCTTTGGACCTTTCTATTCAGCTTGGCCATTGAGCTTCTCCAGCCTCTGTTAAACGGCCTTCGCTCGGCGGACGTCACCGACTTGATCACCAATACCGCAGGAGGCATCATCGGATATGCGGGCTATTTATTATTAAAACCTTATTATCTAAAAATCGAAAAGAAATTTTAAAATCCGTGTCCGAAAACACGGTTTTTATACGCTTCCTATATATACCGAAAACAAAGAATCAAAGGAGATGCGGGGTTGAGGATTGAGAATAAAGCATGGGAGGATGCGATCATCGCGCTTTCGAAAGGAGATAAAGAAGCTCTATCGGTTTTGTATGACTTATCCGCTCGTATGATCTTTTCCACGGCTTTGGGCATAACCGGAAACGTTCATGACGCGGAAGACGTGCTGCAGAACACCATGATGGACATCATGAAATACGCTCCTACATACCGAAAAGAAACGAGTCCGAAGGCTTGGATTTTAACGATGGTACGCCACCGTTCCATTGACCTTGTCCGAAAAAGAAAGCATACGGTTTCCATGGAAGAGGAGCAAAAGGAGCTTTTTGCCCGTGATCCGAACCCGCTTCGCTTGGAAGTGCTTGATATGCTGGAGGTATTGGACCCGGAGGATCGGCAAATCGTTCTTTTCCGCCTGTATGTCGGAATGCCGCATAAGGAAATAGCGAAAATCTTAGGGATGAGTGCGGCAGCCGCACAGAAACGATACCGAAGAGCCATCAAGAAGCTAAAAACCCGTTATATGGATTCGGAGGTGGATTTGCATGATAAAACGTAGGATGAAGCGGCTTTTCAAACAGCTGGATGCCGTACCTCTGCCCGAGAAGGAAAAAATATTGTCGACGGCAGGGGTACAAGGCTTCGATTACGGTGGAGAGGCTAAAAGAACACGAAAATTCTCCCTTAGACCGATTGCGGTGCTATGCACGGTATTTCTTTTGTCGGCAGGTGCTTTCTCCGTTTATGCCGTGGCTTCCGAAATGAAGGAATACAACGAAGCCGTTACGATTTTTAAAACGTACAATTTATCGAATGAAGACCTTTCCTGAGGAGATATCAAAAGAGTTTACCGAGACATAACGACCGGGACTTTTTCTTATGAAAAAACGGCGGATGTATTGGAGAAAAGTGCAAGCGTCATGGGATACGAGATCAATCAAGAAAAACCGACGCCCAAGGACGTGGAAAACCTGTGGAACTTTATGAACGGCAAAGACTCGGGCAATTGGAGCCGATCCGATGACCCGTCCGTTTCGTACCGCTATTATTCCTTGGATAAGCTTGATGAAAAGAAAGAATTTCTTGTACATGACAAAAGCGTTTTTGAAAAGTATGAAAACGACCGATTGATATGGACGGCGGAGTTTGAAAAATTTTGGATCGATAATTATACTGCCAACGACAAATATATTCTGGTTTACGGCGTATCTCCCGCTTATTCGACGACGCAAAAAAGATACGCTTGGATGGCCCTTATGGACCAAGAGGGAAAAATTCTTTGGGAAAAAATGCTGAACAACGGTTTTTCGTCGGAATATATCGGGGCGGCGATAATTGAAGAGGACGGGGTGACGGTGTTTAGCAGAGGCGATTTGGAGTACCTTTGCATGAACCGATTCGACATGAACGGAGAGCGGCAGGTGTTTAATAAAACGGAGGTCGGCAATTACGGCATATGGAACGCCGCCCGATTGGGTAACGGTTATGTGGTGCAATTGGGGAGCTATACGGAAGGCGAATATTCACGTATCGTAAAGGTGTCCGACAAAGGAGATTTGACGCAGTTCTTCTACTATGAAACCGACGAGGACATCCATTACCGCATTACGGATATGACGGAATACGGCGGAGCTTTATTTCTCAGTGCTTATTCCGTTCCTGCTTACCATAGCGGCGGAGGAAGGCTTGATATCGCTCCTATCCTCGACTATATTTTTAGCAACAAGCTTTTTGATATTTCAAACGAGGAATTAACCGAACGGGTACGGGACAATTTCACGGCGGTGCTTTTAAAATGCGACCCCGAAACCGGCGAACCCATGGAGTTTTATTCCGTTAAAGGTTCTTTAGGCGGCAAGCTTTCCGTAAACGATGCGGGCAATCTCGTATGGAAGGTGGAAAGCATTACCGATACCTTCTTTTCTCCTTACACATCCGCTTTTACCATAGGAGGAGTAAGCAGCGTATATCGATACACCTTTGATAAAAGCGGACGATTATCAGGCCAAGAAAAAACGGACGAGACGGTACGGTTTTACCGATGATAAAAATTTTTTATAAATTTTTCACCTTCGCGAATATTTTCATAGCTTTCCTGTCTATATGGGTGAGGGGCTTTTTATTGCCGATTAGAGGAGATGCTCATGGAGGACTGTAAAATCATCGAGTTGTATAACGAGAGAAACGAAGCGGCCATTCAAGAAACCGACAAAAAGTATGGCCGCATACTCTTCGGTATTGCCTTTAACCTATTGGAGAACCGTGAAGACAGCGAAGAAGTGGTTAACGATACCTATCAAAGAACGTGGAACGCCATTCCTCCCGAGAAACCGAAGTCGTTAGGGGCTTACCTTGGGAAGATTGCCAGGAATCTTTCCATCAACAGGTGGCATGAAAAAAGGACCCAAAAACGCTTTCACGAGGCGGAAATGCTGCTGTCGGAATTAACGGACGTAATTCCCGATTCCGCAACGACGGAATCGAAAATGGACGAAAGAGAGCTGACGGACGGCATCAACCGCCTGTTAGGACGGCTTTCGAAGGAGGACAGGGTTTTATTTTTAAAAAGGTACTGGTACGGAGAATCGGTAAAAGGATTGGCAAAAGAGTTCGATATTCCTCCTAAAAAGCTTGCAAGCCGATTGTATCGCCTTCGGCAATATTTGAAAAAAGCCTTGGAAGAGGAGGGCATTCGATTATGAGGACCGGAAAAGAAGAAAGGATTTTCCGTGCTTTGACCGATATAAAGGATGAATATATTGAAGAGGCGGCGAAGACAAAGCCTGTAAAAAGGACCGGAATGCGAAGATACATGAGGCCTTTAGCCGCTTGCTTGGCCGTTGTCCTCGGTATCGGCGGTATCCTGATGATGTCCGGCTTGCTTCCCTTCGGGGGAAGCGGCGGAGGCTTTGGGCATGATGAAGGCGATACCTTCATGCATTACGAAGGACCCGTTTTGCCTTTGACGCTAATACAAGAGGATTCGGATATATCGGCGGAGCGTAATATCGTATATGATTTTTCCTTGCCGAGGGAGGACGGTTTACGTGTTCGGGATGTCCGTATCGAGGACCGCTATATTCTCACGAATGAATCCTATGAGAATAAAACCGTGGAGCTTCTGTATCCTTTTACGGGAAGCTTTCAAGAGCTGCAAGAGCAAATGCCGGTTGTATCCGTAGACGGAAAAATCGTATCTTCCCGATTATCGGCGGGAGGCTATGGGGATGAGGGAGAAAAATTCTTTCGGCCGAGAGGCTTTGATGATTACCGATCTCTTTTGGAGGACGGAAGCTATCAAAAAAACGCCTTGTCTTCATACCCGCTTCCGGACCAAAGGGTGACCGTATATGCTTTTTCGGATTTCGAAGCACCGAGCGAGTATCCTGCGGCAACCTATGCCATATCCTTTACCGTTGACCCGAGCAAAACCGCCGTTTTGACCTACGGTTTTGAAGGCATGGAATTCAGGGAATCCGGTTTTCGAAGGTTCAGCTATTCCGTACCGAGAAAAGAGAACCCTTCTCATTATTCAAGAATAAAATACCTTATTGTTTTAGGAGAAGATATCGGTGATTACACCTTGAAAGGGTACAAGACGGGATCTTGCGAAGAAGACAACCTGCTTTTCGGTGTATCCGCAGCGGTAACAAGATCGGAAGAAGATCTGTCCCATGTATTAAAAGTGATCCTCGACGATTATTTCCGGTCTTACGGTAACGGCGAGCTGCTTTCGGTGCCGCAGGATATGTTTTACGACGCCTTATCGGAATTTTTCATCCGCAGCGATTTGTTATCGGCGCTTTATAACGGCAACTACAATTTCACGGCGATGGAGGACATCCTCATGGAAACAAAGGGGATGCAACGTGTGTTTTATTTACGCTTTTCCGCGACGGTACAAGGAGGAGGCCGCGTAACGGTTACGGCGGATTATCGAAAAAAACCGAGCCACGATTATTCTTGCAGCCGCAAAAACAATGATATCCAAGGATACGATACGGCGACCCGATTAGGAAGCGGCCTTGCTTTCCGAAAGCTTACGGCGGAAATCGTAAAGAGCGAAAACATTGAAATTGTGCGCCAAAACTTCGGATTTAATTTGGAAAAAGGAATGACGAAGACAGAGCTTGATCCGACCGTGGAGCGTTACTATTTGGAAATACGGCCGAAAGTTCCGTAACCGTTGTTATTTGACTTTATTCGGTAAATATTGTAGGGTAGAAAAAGGGTTTTGTTCTGACCCTCCTTGTTTCAATGCTATAAACCGAGTATATGCAGACCCGGTTGTCCCGTTAGGAGCCGGGTCTGTATTTTTATTGCCCAAATATCTGCACTATGCTATATAATGGTAGCAAAGGATTGCCGGATAAAAAGCTTCGGTTTTACCGACGGATTATAAAGCGGTAAGGAGGAAGGTAGCAATGAATTGTATGGTTGACAAAAAACAAGACATCGTTATTGAAAACGAGGAGCTTCGTCTTGTCGTGGGCGAGGATTGTATCGTGAAAAGCCTGGTACATAAAGCGACGGGCGAAGAATGCTTGGTTACGGGTGAAGACATTCCGTTGTTTACGGTTACCCAAGAAAGACCCTTTAACAACGAGGTAAAGCTTGCCCATCCGAATAAAAGGACGACCTTTTGGGGGAACCGCCTTCGCCGGGAAGGGGACAAGCTTATCATCGGCTTTGAGATTACGCCCTACGAAGCCGTGGTGGCAATAAAGGAGCGGCCCCGGTATATCGGGTTTACCCTGTCCGACTTCATCGTTCATCCTACGGATTATCCCGGGCTACGAATGTCGCCGCCCCCGGTTGCGGAGTTTCGGCTTTTGCAGCTGCCTGTAAAAAACAGGGAGCGCTTCGGCGAATGGCTGAACGTAAGCTGGGATGACAAAGTGGCGGTAAACGTATTGGCTACGTCTCCTTATGCTCGAATCGAGGCGGAGCGACGTAAGGGCTATCGCGTCATGAGCGCCGATGCCGTAAGAGATGTGAAATTGAAGGGCGTAGGCGCCGCATTAATCGTCTGTGCTTCGGACAAATTGCTCGATGCCATAGCGGTCTTAGAAGAAGATTACGATCTTCCTCGAGGAGTCGAAAGCCGCCGAAGCGATATGATCAACCGATCCGCTTACTGGTCGGGCAACATCAACCCGAATAACGTGGACCTGCATATCGAGTATGCCAAAAAGGGCGGATTTAAGTGCATGCTGATGTACTACACATGCATATTCAAAGAAACGAGTACCTACCAATTGAACGGAAACTACGACTTTCGAGACGAATATCCCAACGGCAAAGAAGACGTAAGAAAAATGCTGGATAAGATCAAAGCTGCAGGAATTACGCCCGGATTGCATTTCCTGCATACCCATATCGGCCTTTGCAGCCGTTACGTGACTCCCGTGGCAGATCATCGATTGAATATTCGAAGGACCTTTACGTTAGCAAAAGCCTTGGATAAAGACAGTACAACGGTATATGTGGAGCAAAATCCGGAAGGGACCGTTATGGCGGACCGCTGCCGTGTTTTGAAATTCGGCGGCGAGCTTATCACCTACGAAGGCTATACGACGGAGCCACCCTTTTACTTTTTCGGCTGCCAACGGGGAGCCTATTCTACCGTAGCACAGGAGCATCCTATGGGCTTGACAGGCGGAATTTTGGATATTAGCGAATTCGGTGCAGGCAGTGTGTACTTGGACCAAAATTCAAGCTTGCAAGATGAGATTGCCGATAAAATCGCCGACGTATTCAACGTGGGATTCCGGTTCGTTTACTTCGACGGCTCGGAAGGAACCAACGCTCCCTACGAATTCCATGTGCCCAATGCCCAGTACAGGGTATATAAAAAGCTGAAGCCTGCTCCCTTGTATACGGAAGGGGCCGCCAAGGCTCATTTCAGCTGGCATTTTTTAAGCGGAGGCAATGCTTTCGATGTTTTCCCGCCTGAAGTGTTCAAAGAAAAGATCGCCCAATATCCTTGCGAGGAAGCACCTCGTATGCGTCAAGATTTTACAAGGTTGAACTTCGGGTGGTGGTACTTTTGGTCCCCGGAAACACAGGCGGATATGTACGAATACGGAACGAGCCGTGCGGCGGCTTGGGATTGCCCGGTTACCATGATGGAAAGAATCGATCGGTTTCAAACCCACCCTCGTATCGATGACATTTTTGAAGTCTTAAGGCGCTGGGAAGACGTTCGAGCGAAAAAATGGCTTACGGAAGAGCAAAAGAAAGAGCTTCGTAAGCTTGACCAAGAGCATATCCTGCTGATCAATGAGAAGAAGGAATACGAGCTGGTTCCCTATGATCGAATCGAGAACGCGGCAGGAGGAAGCAAAGACATTATTGCCTATATCTTCGAAAGAAACGAGGAACGGTTTGTCGTTTACTGGCATTCAAGGGGAAGCGGAAATTTAGAGCTTCCGCTGGACGGAAAGTGCGTGACATTGGAAAAAGAACTCGGAGACGAGCCGATACCTATTACCGTTAAGGAGGGCGCTATTGTCATTCCTGCCGACAACCGCCGCTACTTAAGAAGCCGTTTGTCAAAAGAAGAGCTGATCGAAGCATTTAATAAAGCGAAGCTTGTATAAAGTCAAAAAACAGGCACCGAAGTCTCGGTGCCTGTTTCTAAAACACTATCGTTTCATTCGTTTACTCTTATTCGACCTTTTCTTTGTAAAAAAGGCGGGCGGTATTTTTCCACATAATCATTTCCTTTTCTTCTTCGGAAATGTTCGCTTCCCAAACCTGTCCTTCGCTTACCAAATAGGAGCCCGGCATATCGGTTCCGAATAGAATCCTTTTTGCGCCGACAATCTCTACGGCGTATTCCAAGTCGTCGGCTCGAAAAACCGAACCGCAAAAGTCAATGTAGACGTTTTCGCAGTCCAATACCGGTTTAACGCCGTAATAGCAGTTCCCGGCTATATGAGCCATGATGAAGGTCCCTTCCGGATATCTTTTGGCAATGTTGGCCACGCGCTCCGGTGTGGATTCGCATGCTCTTTGCCCGACGGTTTTTCGCCATGCATGGAGCAGGATGGGAATATCGTAGTCGATGCATTTTTCAATGAACCTATAATTCAAAGGATCGTCGCAAAAGGTGGCAATCCAAAGCTTCATTCCGATCATTCCGCCGTCTTCCACGCATCTTTGCAAGGTGTCCATACAAGCGTCGTAGCGGGGGTTTACATGGCATAAGCCCTCCACGTAATCCGGGTACCGCTTCATAAATTTCAGTACGTAATCATTGATTCGGTTCACATCCTCAAGGTCGGGGAAATCTCCGGCCAGCCCGGATACGAATATCTTGTCGATACCGTAAAGCTCACCGGCTTTCACCATGGCCTCCATGTTCCGTTCTTCCTTCCCTTTCCATATGTGAACGTGCATGTCGTACTTTTTCATTAATGGAACACCTCGTCCGCTTTACAGGGAAGCGGCAACCTCGGCGATGGCTTTATCCATTCTTTCAAGGGTTTCCTCGATGTCCTCGTCCTTATGAGAGTAGTTTACATAAGACGTTGAATACAAGGATACGCCGTGCTTGAACGCCGCTCTTAATATTCTTGAAGTCAAATCCTTCGGAGCGCCTTCCGTGCTTACGAAGGTAGGACAAGGCCAAAATCCTTTGACTTGGCAAGGCACGTTGTATTTTTCAAATATCTTGTTCACCGATGTCCACAGCTTTTCGCCGACCTTCCATAAGTATGCCGTTACGTTTTCCTTGCGGTAAAGCTCTACAACCGCCTTGCATACCGCCAAGGACAAGGTTTCGCCTCCGTTGGTGGAAGAGACCACGGCGCCTTGGGACATGACATCCATGATTTCCGCTTTGCCGCAGAATACGGATAAAGGCATACCGTTGGCCATTCCTTTTGCAAATACGGATAAATCCGGAACGACGTTGAAATATTCTTGGGCGCCGGCCGTGGCGATACGGAATCCGGTGACGATTTCGTCGTAGATCAAAAGCGCGCCGTTCTTTTGGGTGATTTCGCGCAAGAAAGGATAGAACGTAGCTCCGATTTCCATGTTGGCGTATCCTGCCGCTACGATGACGGCGGCGATTTTGCCTTCATAGACGGAAAACAGCTTTTCGACGGTAGCCGTATCTCCCCAGCCTACCGAATGGAACAGCTCGCTTACGGGAAGAGGAATTCCTTTCGGAGCACCCTTGGCTTCTTCTCTCGGGTTCAGCCTTGCACCGGCGGCGACGGTATTCAGCCAGCCGTTGTATCCGATTTGGATAATGTGATCTTTTCCGGTGTAAGCTCTGGCAATTTTTATACAAGCGGCACAGGCTTCTCCGCCGGTCTTCAAAAAGCGCACCTTTTCGGCACTCGGAATCACTTCGCAAAGAAGCTCGGCTACTTCCGCTTCAAGATAATGGGGTTGGCTAAAAACGATACCGTTTTTCAATTGCTCCATAATGGCTTGGTCCGTAACCGGGTGGCAGTAGCCTAAGGTTATGGGGCCGAGTCCGTTTTTGTAGTCGATGTATTCTTTGCCGTTGGCATCCCATATTCTGCAGCCTTTGCCTTTTACGGCTACCGTGGGTTCTTCCGGAAGCAAAAATGCTTTCTTGGATCCGGTGCTGGAACCGCCGGATACGTATTTTTCCAGTTTTTCATACCATTGCTCGTTATTCATATTGATCATGATAACCCTCCATTTTGCTTTCTTGATTATTCGTTTTCATATTATATAAATGATGTCTCATTCTTTTCCCTTATTTTTCAACATGAGCGGCTTGAAAAGCCAAGGCTCGATCGAAGTACTCATCCAAAAGCTCAATTTTGTATTCTTCGATAATATCTTCTATGGTGAATTCGTCGGTTTCCGATGTCAACAGCACGGCTCCCAAATAGCCCGGATCCAGCATCTTGATCTTGCTTCCGTACTTGGATATCGCCTTTTTTATTTTCTCTTGGTTGTAGGCCAAATGAACCACCTTGTAATCCAAGTTAATGTCATGGGTGACGTATCCGAAATAGTTGGTGGACTTTGCAATCGTTTGACCTACCGGATTAATCACGGTGTTTTCCAAGTCGATAATGGAGCCGATGAAATAGGAGCGAAGCCGGTAGGCTCGATAGTTTTGCATCAGGCCGCCGTGGTACGCAGAGGAGAATAGGATAATGTCCGGGCTTTGGGGCTTGTATTTTTCCCAAAGAGGATCGAAGTTTAAATCAAAGCAAATGGCGCAGGCCACCTTCCCGAAATCACAGGAGATGACCTTGGCATCTTTTCCCGGAAGGATGTTGTCCTCTTCCGTTTCCCCGATGGTAGGATGGTTTTTGTTATATATTCCTACGATTTCACCGCGGGGGTTGATGATCTGCGTGGAATTCCGAAAGGTACCGTCGTCCATTTTTCTTACCGCGGAATAGGCGATATGGCAGGAATTCTTGTAGGCTTTTTCCATGAAAAAGTCACGGACTCGATTTCCCCTTACCTCATAATACTCGTGACGTCGGGGTACGGGGTAATTGTAGTATTGGTCGCAGATTTCCGGAAGCACGATTAAGTTCGGCTCATTCGGCAAAACGTTTTGCAGCAATCGATTCCAGCTGTCGATCATACGATCGGTTTCAAGCTTTAAATCCTTGTTTAAATCTCCGGCATAATTGACGCCGCCTCTTACCGACAAGGAACTGACCCTAATATATCTTGCCATGGACAGATCTCCTTTCTCATCCGAATCACGGTTTCATCATCTTTATCGATTCGGATAGAAGATATGCATCTATATCTTACCATCAAATTTCGATTTATACAGGTCAAAATGAATATATTGTGAAATAGACAAAGTATTTCGTTGAAAAAGTATAGAAACAAAGAAATAATATTCTTCGGCGGATACCGGGCTCAGTCGATACTTGTCCGCTTGGGCATGATACATGGCCGCATATTTTCCGTTTAAAGCCATAAGCTCCTCGTGGATTCCTTGTTCAACGATTCTGCCCGATTCGAACATATAGATTTCATCGACGAACCGAGTGGTGGAAAGCCTGTGGGAAATAAAGATCACCGTTTTGTCCGCGGCGTATTCAAAGATGTTTTTATTCACCTCGTATTCCGCTATGGGGTCTCAGGCTGTCGACAATATCGATTCCGATAATTTTTTAAGATATTTCTTCGACAGGGATATGATTTGGTTGTAGCTCTCTTCGTGATTATGCAGCATCACCTTCTTTACATTCGTAATCTTCAAAGACTCTCTTTACGTAATCCGCCCTGTGGTGGTGGTAGGTCGTTTCTTTATCCGGATCGTAATACAACCGGTTTCTCTTTTTGCCCAAATAGAACATGTTGAACAAGGGGATGAGGGAAAAGATCAAAACGTAAGGATCGATGGAAAGAATAATCAGCAAAGTGTAAATGGCCGCGGCGATGCTTCCTATTAACCCGGATATATTTTGAATCACGTCGTTGGTCCTTGTTTTCGTCTCCTCCAAGGCTCGGGTATACGAATCGTAAAAGTTTGGCCGGTCATACTTTTCAAGCTCCACCTCCGCCGCTTTATCAATAACCCGGCCGTATATGTACCCGAATATTTTCGGCTCCGCTTGTGCATGTAATAATAGTTGTGAAAGGCGGATACGGCATGAAGGGTAATGTGCCCCAAGCAACCGAATGTGACCATGATGAACACATTTTTAAAGGGGAGATTCTGCTCGATGCAGGTGTATATGTATTTGATCATGTAAATGAAAAAGAATACATAGAACACCCTTGAAAATACCGATAAACCGATTTCTACAAAAATATGAAAGGGGATTGCTTTCGATTCTTATCTGTCATTGCCACACCTTATTATACATATATTTTAATTTAGGAAACATATTACAATATGCTAATTATAGCAGTAAGATGTAAAGAAAGATTAATTATATTAATAAAGTAACATATTTATCATTTTCCCTCTAAAAATGGATATAAAGAATATTCGGCAGCGATAAGCCGAAAGCTCCGTAAATCCGGTATAATGTTGAAAAGATAGTAGGATCCGTTCCGGAGCGAACGAGATCAAAAGGTGGTGACGTTCTTGTCAGACAAACCGAACATTATTCTCATCAATTGCGACGATTTAGGATACGGAGACTTAGGCTGCTACGGATCCGTTGTCAACAAAACCCCACATATCGATTCCTTAGCGGAAGAAGGCATCCTGTTTACCGACTTTTATTCCGCGTCCCCGGTCTGCTCTCCTTCTCGAGGAGCGCTGATGACCGGATGCTACCCTAAAAGGATCGGATTCGAAGACTTTGACGGCGGTGTCGTCTTGTTTCCCGGGCACGGGATCGGGCTCAACCCGACGGAATTTACGATTCCGAAGATGCTGAGGCAAATCGGGTATACGTCCATGATTATCGGCAAATGGCACTGCGGCGATCAAGAAGAATTCTTGCCCCTCCTATACGGGTTTGATCGCTATTACGGCTTGCCCTACAGCAACGACATGGGCAGGCAAAAAAGAACATTCGGAACACAGGAAGAGCTTGACAAACGTTATCCGCCCCTTCCTCTTTTGTACAACGACAAGGTGATTCAAGAGCAGCCGGACCAAGCGGCTTTGATCGAACGGTATGTCGAACATGCCGTTATGTTTATCAGGGAAAACAAGGAGAATCCCTTTTTCCTGTACTTTGCTCCCTTGCAGGTCCATCTTCCTTTGTATGCTCCGAAGCGTTTCTTAGACGAGTCCGTAAACGGCGATTACGGCGCTTGTGTTGCCGCCGTGGACTGGGCCTTAGGAGCGTTGGTCCACGAGCTGAAGGCGCATGGACTTTACGAAAACACCCTTTTGGTTTTTACATCGGATAACGGTGCTCGCGGGGATTACGGCGGGTCTAACGGGCCCTTGCGAGGTCGCAAAGGCAACACCTACGAAGGGGGAATGCGGGGTCCCTGTATTATGACCTGGAAAAACAAGATCAAGGGCGGCCGAAAATGCTCCCGGATCGCATCGAATATCGATTTTCTTGCAACCTTTGCATCCCTATGCGGCGGAGAGCTGCCGGAGGATCGGATTATTGACAGTACGGATTTGACGCCTTTATTGTTTGATACGAAAGCGAAGGATTTCATGAGGCAATCCATGCCGTATTATTCGCGCGGCAGCTTGGAAGCGGTGAGAGTAGGGAAGTGGAAGCTGCATTTTCGTAAAGGCGAAAGCATCATAAACGAGCTTTACAATTTGGAAGAAGATATGGGTGAAAAGAACAATTGCTACGACCGATACCCGGATGTCGTGGAACGTCTGCGGTCCTTTGCAGGGAAATGCATCAAGGATTTAGGAGATGCGGCAAGCGGTATTCCGGGAGAAAACGTTCGTGAAATCGGCAGGGTACCGAATCCGAAAATGCTGACGACATACGACCCGAACCACCCGTACATCATTGCTTTGTATGACAAAACGGAAACCGGCTAACGGAATACGAGCAATACCGAAAGAAAAGGAGAGGAAAAGATGAATCATAAAAAAACCATTCGCCCCGAAAAAGTGATCCAATTCGGCGAAGGCGCTTTTTTAAGAGGATTTGCGGACTGGATGCTGCAGCATATTAACGAGACGAGCGATTTTAACGGAAGCGCGGTTGTCGTGCAGCCCATAGAAACGGGTATGTGCGATAGGCTCATGGCCCAAGACTGCGTTTACACCCACATTATCCGGGGAAAAGAAGGTACGGAAGCCAAAATCATCGACGTCATATCACGATGTATCAATCCGTATAAAGAATACAACGAATATTTAAGGCTTGCGGAAAATCCGAAAATTCGCTACGTCATATCCAACACCACGGAAGCCGGAATCGCCTACCGAAAGGGAGACCTTCTTTCGGATGCGCCTCCCGTATCCTTTCCCGCAAAGGTAGCCGCTCTTTTGTATCGACGCTACGAACGGGGGCTTGACGGATTCGTATTCCTTCCCTGCGAGCTGATCGATAAAAACGGACAAGAGTTAAAGAAAATCATATTGCAGTATGCCGAGGATTGGAATTTAGGCGAAGGATTTTTAAATTGGGTGGAGGACAAAAACGTTTTTTGCAATACCTTGGTCGACCGAATTGTCACGGGATACCCCAAGGACGAAAGCATTGATCTCGGATACACGGACAACATGCTGAATACAAGCGAATACTATCACCTTTGGGTTATAGAAGGACCGAAATTCATCGGAGAAGAAATACCCTTTAAAAAAGCGGGGCTGAACGTGATCTTTACGGACAATTTGGCCATGTACCGGACACGAAAGGTACGAATACTGAACGGCGCCCACACCGCCATGGTTCCTTACGCCATGCTGAAGGGATTTGAAACGGTCAAGGCTTGTGTGGACGATGAAGAAATGAGTAAGTTTATTCGAAATTGCATCTTCGACGAAATCATTCCCACCTTGGATTTGCCAAAGGAAGAGCTTATCGAATACGCGGAAAAGGTGCTGGAGCGTTTCGTCAACCCGTATA
>JAAYHZ010000128.1 GCA_012744235.1 Clostridiaceae bacterium | reverse complement strand
GAGAAATGCTGACTCCCGTATCATCCAATATCTTTCAAGGTAATTCCGAATACGCCGCCATAACCGTCAAGCCGAAGGGCAAGGGCTTTTGCTTTTACTTCTCCTACGGCCTCGCCCAGACGGTATGCGTTATTCACCAAGGCCGCCCCGTGGACAGAGATTACGACCAAGACGGTATGTATCGAACCGGAGACGGCATCGTATTGACCTCCGCCCACGACTTAAGCCTTCCTTATGCCGATTACCATTTGTACATTTTACAGTACATGACGGATAAAGCGGGGATTCCTTCCAAACACTTTTTGCCTCCTGCGGACGGTCAAATTTCGGACCTTTTGCTCCACTACGGCGGCGATGACGAAGCGGACCCGAGCGGCATACAAAGAAAAGCCATGGAATTCATGAAAAGCCGAGGACTGCCTTATCATTTCAACATCATGCCTAATAAGGACATAACCGGTTTTGAAGTGGACAAAGAGCTTTACGACGAAATTCGAAGAAACGGACAGGAATGCTCTCTTCATTTTAACTTCTTAAAAATTCGAGAATTCTTAACGAAGGAAGAATTCGATCAACAGCTGGACCTCTATGAAAAATACTACGGCGAAACGCCGGTTGTCACCGTTAATCACTGCTTAATTTTTCGAGGTTGGACCGAACAAGCTCGCTGGGCTTCCGAAAGAGGAATAAAAGGAGACAACAGCAGAGCCCATACGCGGCTAATGCCGGAAGCCAATCCCGTGAACGTATTCGGTTTGGCCTTCGGAACCACTTACCCTCATTTCGTTTACGACGATCATCTTCACGGCAATCGTCGTCTACCATACACCTATATCCCCATTGCTTTCTACGAAGCACGGGTACGGATCGATGAACACCATGAAAAGGACATAAAAAGGCTTTGGGACATCCTGCAAAAAGCGGTGGACAACGCGTGGACCATGAACATGTTTTTCCACCCGGTCTATATCGCAAGAACTCCGGAATGTACCGAAGCCATCGACCAATTGTTAAAATTTATAGAACAAACCGGATACCGATCCGTTCATATGGGCAACGATAAGCTGTGCTTATGGTGGTTTGATCGGTCAAAAAGCGAAGTAATAACGGAAAAGCAAACGGAAAAAGAGCTTGTTTTGAAGGTTTCCGCAACGAATAAAGAAGGCTTGGTTATTAGAATTCCCGATTCTTTAGGTTTTAATGTTTGTTTTGTAGACGAAAAGAAAACCGTTTGTGAAAGAAGAAAGATTGCCGGGAGATACTGTCTTTTAGCCGTTATCCCCCAAGGCGTTCATCAAGTAGTTTTAAAACGAGAGGTGCCTTTATGAAAGAATTCTTGTTAAACGGACCGGAAGATTACAAAGTCATGTGCCAAGAAGGCGTAAAGCAGTATGTGTTTCCCTTGGAATATTCGCATAATGCCATATGGGACAGCAACGTAAGTCCTGAAGGCAAATTCTATTTCGGCCTTGCTTCCGAAATATTCACAGGAAACTATGTACGTTTGTGCGAGTACGACTATGAAAAGAACGATATTCATGTTCTGTTTGCCGTCGAGGACGTCATTTTGCCAAGCGACCGTACCATAAGAGCAAGTAAATTTCATACTTCCATCAGCTTCATGAAGGACGGCAAAATGATTATGACCACCCACACCACGGACAAAAGTCCCGCCCATCCCACATGGATGCCGGAAGCGTATTACCACCACCTGTGGGAAGGATTCCCGGGATCCAACATCATCATTTACGATCCTTCCACAAAAGAAGCATGGAATATGGGTGTTCCGGTTCCCCGAGAGTCGATATACGGTGCCGTGTACGATCCCGGACACCATGCCCTATTTTTCACCGGCTTTTTCAAAGGCCATATCTACCGATACGACATTGACAAAAAGAGGGTTGCCGACTTAGGAAGAGTGTCGGAAAACTATGCTTTCCGACTGGTATTAGGTCCGGACGGTAACATTTACGGCGCCTCACGAAGCGGATATGTCTATAAAGTAGACTCCGAAACCTTAAGGATTACGGACATGAATTATCGGCTTCCCCATTACAACTACAAATACTCGAGAGATTTTCGTAATATCAGTATCGGACGGATCGGGCCGGATGGACGCCTTTACTTTGCGGTGATGTACGGTCGTGACATAGTCGCATTGGATACAAAAACCGGTAAATTTGAAAGTATGGGAAGTTATCTTCCTTCCGACCACTATGTCAAAGGCGAAAACCGAAACGGGATTTTCGGCATGGATTTTGACAGCAAGGGGGTCCTTTGGTATGCGGTATCCGCAAAAAACGATACCGCCGACAAGCCTGAAACCGGTCTTCCCGGCTCTTTGTTCCGCTGGGATATTACAAGATCCGGAAAACCGGAATGGGTCGGACTTTTAGGCACCAAAAAACGTGTCGGCGCATGGATCAGCGAGGTATGCATCTCCAAAGACGATATCCTTTATGCGGCCGGCTCCAACCACAGCCTGGACGGTCCGGACATTACCGCTATCGATCTGAAAACGTTCGAACCGAATATGCATAAGCTTTCGGAAGGCTTGGAAGACCGATTCTATGATCCGAGTGCACCCGAATACATTGCAAGCTCGAAAAAGCTGTTCGATTTGGAGGAAATCGGAAAGGAAAATCCCCATACCTTCGACCTGCCTTTGGCCGCATCACCTATACTTCTTTGGCGGGCGTTAGCACCCGACAGCATTGACAATTCCTCCGTGACGGGATTGTTTTGGAATGAAGAGGGAATTTTGTACGGCATTTGCGGCAAAGACCAAAGGTTTATCTTTGAAATCAAGGATTTGAAATTGAATCGTATAGAAAAAATCGACAGCTTGGATAAGGATTTTGTTTCGGACCTTTTGGACAAATTCGAACCGAAGCCTTCGAACTTAAAAACGTCATTTAAGCTTCCTTCGTATCCCGGAAGGCAATACAAAGCGGTACCTTCGGTCCATGCGGAATTCTCCGAAGGACGAATCGTCGTAGGAACAAAAGACGGCATGTTAGCTATCGTATCCGATAACGGCGTATATTCCCTAGGACCCGCTTCGCCGAACGGGCCTATTCATGCCATGACCGTAACACCGGACAAGACCCTTTTGTTCGGCGTTGCCGGCGACCCGGACGACATCGGTTCCGTCTTTACCTACGACGACAAAAACGGTCTTTTGTGGAAAGGATATATCATCTATGAAGCCGTCGATTCGGCAGGTGCGGTATGCTGTACTCGATTGTCCAGCTGTTCCGTCAGCAAAGACGGGAAATATTTGGCCATTGCATCCAACGACCGATTAGGAACGGTCCTTTTGTATCAATTGTAGCCAAGGAGGTCTTTTATGGAACAGAAAAAATTACGATTAGGTGTCGTCGGATTGGGACATCGAGCCGTTCATTTAATGCGATTGTACAATGCTCATCCCCTTTGGCAGGTGGTAGCCTTATGCGACAAGTACCAAGCGTTGACGCAAAAGACGGCAGCCGCTTTAGGACAGCCGGACGT
>JAAYHZ010000127.1 GCA_012744235.1 Clostridiaceae bacterium | reverse complement strand
GAATGAAAAATACCGTATTCCTTGCACTTGTCCGATATCCGGCGTAAACGGGGAACGATTTGATTTTTGAATACGGCGGGAGAATATAAAAGCCCTCGGTTGCCGGCGCAGTCTCCGCCTCCGAATACGAACTTAGAGCCTACGGCGGCAAGTACGGGAATGTTTTTTAAAGCTCTGTTCATTTGGACATCCAAATACCGATCCACCAAATCCGGCCGCAGGACGGTGGCTTCCAGCCAAATCGGCTCCGTGTTGGGGACGGCTAAGGACAGCCCGCCGGTGTAGGTCGCTTTTTCATATTTAAAATAGGCCATGGTATCCAAATAATCTTTATAAAGCTCAAAGGTCGGATTGTATTTTTCTTCGTTTTTTTCCATGGTCAAAACGATATCTTCAAGCTTATCTACATCGTCAATGGGAGGTGCCGTGTCTTTTACGCATTGGAACAGCTCGCTTTCCGGATAGTAGCGCATAATGTAATAGGTTTGGTCGGGGCGCTTGAACAAGAAGGTGTATTCGTCTAACCGCTCGTCCGGTTTGCGCGGATAGCGCCAATAGAAATGGCGAACCAAATCGAAATCCAGCTTCGATGCCCAATCCCATGCATCCTGTTTTGATTTTTCCAAGAATTCTTGGTGGGCTTCCTTTCCCTGCCAAAGGGCCAACGCCTCGCGATAGCGCTGAACGCCGCCTCCAACGTACGCTTCTTTTCCCAATACCTTCGATGCAAAAGCGGAGGATACGGACCCGCAGTATATGGGAACATGATCATAAGGTTGCTTGGTATAGGCCATATAGACCCGCCGGTACGAATTCATTGCTTCCATAATGCTTTTCGCCTCTCTTTTTCCGTGTTACCGATAATTATAACCGCCTTTGGTGTACGGTGTACATAGAGAATGATAAAAATCAATACCCTTTTATCGATTGTACCTTTAATAAAATCATGCTAACATGATTTTTATATGGGACGGTTTTGAAGGAGAGATGTAAAAGTGGGTGAAAAATACATTTACACGTTCGACGAATGGATAAATTTTTTCAACGATTCGAGATGCCGGGAACGATTGGCGGAAATATATGGCGATGACGAAGCATTGATACGAGAACGCATACTTGCCTACAAGACCTTGCTTTCCCGGTTTGATGAAACCTTCGGAAAAGGAGAACAAGCGGTTATTTCAAGATCTCCGGGGCGGATCAACTTGATGGGAAAGCATACGGACCACCAAGGAGGCTACGCCAATGTAATGGCTATCAACAGAGAAATCTTGTGTATGGCATCCCCTCGGTCCGACGACACCGTTTGCATTGCCAATACCGACCCTTTGTTTCGGAAGGCCTCTTTTTCCATATCCCAATGTTTCGGCGGAAAAGTACCCGACAATTGGTTCGAATATTTGGAGTCGGATATCGTTAAAGAATCCTTTTTCGGCAGCGAAGGACATTGGGTTCATTATGTGAAAGGAGCCGTATTGCGTCTTCAAGCGGAATTTAAAGACAAAAAGCTTCGAGGCATGAATATGGTGTATTCCGGGAACATCCCCGTATCCGCAGGCTTGTCCGGCTCATCCGCCCTTGTTGTCAGCACTTTGGAGGCATGCACCGCGGTAAACGGTATCAATCTGTCCAAGAATCGTTTCGTAGAGCTATGCGGGGAGGGGGAATGGTACGTCGGATTGAACAACGGCATATCGGACCCTGCCGCCATGAAATATGCGGAAAAAGGACGGCCCGTGAAGCTGGCCTTTAAGCCTTTCTCCTATGTGAAGACCTTTGACTTTCCCAAGGGGTACAAGATTGTTGTAGCCGATTCCTTGATAAAAGCCAACAAGACGGGAAATGCCAAAAACACGTACAACATGAGGGTGGCTACATACGGAATGGGAATGATCCTTTTACGAGAGCTTTTTCCCGAAAAAATGAAGTATGTAGAGCACCTGAGGGATATCCAAAGCGGACAACGAGGCTTTTCTTCCGAAGACATTTACCGTATGCTCTTGTCTTTTCCCGAGAGCATAGCTTTGAAGGAGCTTTTAGATCGATTGCCGGAAAAAAAGCGCCAAGAGGTTCACCGTTTGTTGAAGACCCATACACCTGCAATCTTTTATCCGATTCGTGGGGTGATGCTATACGGAATCGCGGAGTGTCACCGGGCAAGGCTTTGCTCCGATTTGATTGAAGAAGGCAATACGGAGGAATTCGGGCGGTGGATGTCCTTGTGCCACGACGGAGATCGGGTAGCTTATACGGACGAAAACGGCAAAATGATACCTTACAAAGAGGATGTTTCCGATTCTTATCTTTTGGAGCGGATCGAGGATCTTCAAAGCGGGGATCCGGAAAGAATCAAAAGAAGCGCTTTGGAAAGACTAAAAGGAAGCTACGCGTGCTCCGTACCGGAGATCGACTATATGGTTGACAAAGCTCTTCGCGTGGAGGGCGTTTTGGGAGCGCAGATATCCGGTGCAGGGCTGGGAGGATGTATGATGGCATTGGCAAGAAACGATGCGGTTTCGACATTGAAATCATTCCTTGAAAAGGAATATTATGCTCCGAGAGGGTTGGAGCCTCAAATTTTCATATGCTCTCCGGTGAAAGGCTCCGGTTGTTTGGTACAATGAGAGAAGCAATGAAGAAGGATATTTACCTATGAAAAGACGCAGAATTTTATCTTGGATTGCAACGGCGGCATGGATGGCATTCATTTTTTTCATGTCCCATCAAACGGCTAACGAATCGAATGAATTGAGTGTCGGTTTATCCGAAAAAATCATAACGGTGTTAAAAAGCCTGTATCCTTCCATTCAAGAGGACGGATTTCCGCTGAATCATTACGTTCGGAAAAGCGCTCACTTTTTCACCTATATGGTTTTAGGCATTTTAACGTGCAATGCCTTATTGATAGGAAAAAGAAATGAAAAGAAAGCATACATTCAAGGCTTGATCATATGTGTCCTTTATGCCGTTTCCGATGAAATTCACCAGTTGTTCGTTCCGGGGCGCGGAGGGCAAGTAAAGGATGTCCTTTTAGACAGCGCCGGTTCTTTAACCGGCCTCTTCGTTTACGGAGGATTTCGTCGTCTGAAGGACAGAATCCGGCTATCGGAGAAAGCAAAAAAACGGCTTAAAAAATTTTCATACTTCGGACTTATTTTGCTTTTGGTTCTCTTTGTTTACATACAGAATTATACCTTGACGGTATCCGAATTCTCCATTCCGAGCCCCGTCGATAAACCGGTTCGTTTGGTCCATTTGTCCGACCTTCATAACCAAACCTTCGGAAAAGACAATGGACGATTAATTCGTAGGATTGACAGGTTGGACCCGGATATTATTGTTTTTACGGGAGATCTGATTGATCGAAAACCCGTCAATCTTGAAGCCTGCCTTCGAACGATGAAAATGCTTGCGGAAATGGCTCCGGTATATTTTGTTCCGGGGAACCACGAATATTGGTCGCCTTTGACAAAAGAGCTTTTTGAAGGCTTAAAAAATTCCGGAGTTACGGTATTATCGAACGAGACCGTGGAGGTGGAGATAAGGGGCAATGTTTTGGAAATTATCGGGATCGATTTCGGGGCCAATCAAGCATACGATTTCGATGACACCGGAACGTCTTCTTATTGTATCCTGTTGAACCACTACCCGGAGGATTTTTGGCGGTTTAAGGGCAAGGGCGTACACTTGGTGCTTTCGGGCCACGCCCACGGAGGACAGTTTCGATTGCCCTTCGGAGGAGGTCTTTACGCACCGGGTCAAGGTTTTTTTCCCTATTACGACAGCGGTATATTTCAAGAAGACAATATGTATATGATAGTCAGCCGAGGCTTAGGGAACAGCGTTATTCCTCTTCGAATTTTTAACAGACCGGAGATCGTATATGTTGTATTAAAGCCCGATTCGGCTTAAAGCCGCACCTATTTTGATATATTTTATAGGTATCGAAGGAAAACAAAAGTTAGTGTGAAAGAATGCATTAAAAAACCCGTTGTACATCAAGACGGCGGTAAAACTCCCGTATTCGGAAAGCGGGTACCCTTGACTTAAGGTTGCAGGAGATTTATGATTTAGAAGGCTAAAGATTTACAGCGAGGTTTGAAATTGAATTCGTATTGTGTATTCTGTAAAACGGGAAGCGAGCTGTCGGTCGCTGAAAAAATAAATATTATCGATAAATCCGTAAATGCCATAGCACCTACAAGGGTGATTCAGGAAAAACGAGGCGGAATATGGGTAAAAAAGCATAAAATTCTGCTGCCCGGATACGTGTTTTTGTTTTCAAACGAGGATTTGGAAACCGGTCTGATCCGCAATCTGACGGATTTGTACAAGGTGCTGAGCTATGACCGCGGTATTCGAACCTTGATAGGAAAGGACAGAGACTATGCCATGTGGATATGGAAATACCACGGAAGCATAGACACGTCCAAGGTTTTAAAGGAAGGCAGACGGGTCAAAGTGATCGAAGGTCCGCTTTTGGATTGCCACGGCGTGATAAAAAAGCTGGATAAGCATAAAAGAAAGGTTTGGGTCGAATTTGAGTTTGACGGTATGGCACGCACCATCGTTTTATCCGCCGAATGCGTGGATCCTTCCGATACGAAAGGCGAACCGGAAGGTACGAATGAATGAAAATGAGAAATTTTCGTCAGGTAAAACCGCAAGAACGAAAGAAAAATAACGGTAAAAACCATCGCTATCTCCTACAATGTGAATATTTCACATGTGGACTTTTACGGTGTAATCCGGTAAGATACTGAGTATGGTTTTCGAGCTTTGCTTTAACAAAGGACAAGGTTCATTGAAGGTAAACAACAGGTAAAGGATGTGGAATATCATTGGAGACGAAGGCAACGGGAAAGCGAGTTCTTGCTTTGGACTTGGTGGAAGCCGGCAGCTCTCTGTCTGACGGGGAAGTCAAAAAAGCAAGAGAACATCTGCCTGACGGAATAACCTCCGGAATGCTTTACAAAGACATCTTACATATCGCCTGGCCGGCGCTGATGGAATTGGCCTTGACGCAGCTGGTTTCCATGGCCGATATGATGATGGTAGGGGGGCTGGGCCACTGGGCCATATCCGCGGTAGGTTTAACCACACAACCGAAATTTCTGTTAATGACCATATTTATGGCGTTAAATGTAGGTGCAACGGCTTTGGTTGCAAGGTACAGAGGCGCCGGAGATTCCGAAAAAGCCAATGCTATTCTGCGTCAAGCATTCATAATGACATTCATCGTTTCCTTTGTAAGCTCGGTTTTAGGATTCATCTTTGCTCGTCCCATGGTAGCATTTATGGGTGCCGAAACGGAACAGACGTTAATCGAAGGCACCGTATATTTAAAAATTCAAATGGCCGGTTTAACGGTTGTAGGGCTTACCAGCACCATTACCGCTTGCTTAAGAGGTGTGGGCGATTCGAAAACCGCCATGATTTATAACTTGACGGCAAACATCGTCAACGTATTTTTTAACTGGCTGTTGATCAACGGTAATATGGGCTTTCCGGCGTTAGGCGTTGCCGGAGCGTCCATCGCTACGGTAATCGGCCAAACCGTCGCGTTTATCATGGCAATGGTAGTTATCATTCGCGGAAAACGCTTCTTGGCTTTATCTTTTAAAGAAGGCTTCAAGCTGCAGTGGAGTCATATCAAAAGCATCATAAATATCGGTATCCCTTCCGCCATCGAGCAATTGATCATGAGGGCGGGAATGATTCTCTATACACTCACCGTAACTTCTTTGGGTGATATGGCTTATGCCATCCACCAAATCGCTTTGAACATATTGGGGATGTCCTTTATGCTCGGTCAAGCGTTTGCCGTTTCCGCCACCTCTTTAACCGGCCAATGCTTAGGCAAGAAGAGAACGGATATGGCGGAAGCATACGGACGTCGCACCCGTCGGTCGGGCATGATCGTATCCATCGTCATAGGCGTGATCTTCTTTTTCTTCGGAGGAAGTCTGACTTGGCTGTACAACAAGGATCCCTTTATTGTTGACCAGGGCGCTCAAATCATGCGCTTGGTGGCGTTTATCATACCGTTTCAGACCTCCCAGTTTATACTGGCAGGAGCTTTAAGAGGAGCGGGAGATACGAGAGCGACGGCCGTAATCTCTTTATTAACCGTTTTGGCCATACGCCCGGGTCTGTCCTTTGTGTTCATCAACTTCTTGCACTTCGGCGTTCTGGGTGCTTGGTTTGCTTTGGGTGCGGACCAGCTTCTCCGGTCCGTTCTGGTTATTGCACGCTACAACTCCGGAAAATGGAAGCATATTAAGGTTTGATCAGCGGATAACCAAATCGATCCCGTTATCGACCAGGTGCTTGATGTACTCTTCTCGGCAATTGCATTGGTCATGACAGATGCAAATCACGGTTCCGATATTATCCATGATATCGTGCCGAAGAGCGTCGTATTTGACCTTGACCTTGCCGTGCTGCCGTGTGTAGTAGTACATGAGTACGGCGGTTGCAATCGATGCGATTAAGGCGATAACGTCCGGATAGGTGATATGAGGAAAAAGCTTTCCGGAGTCTTCGAAGGAAGGAAAATAGCGTTGGTGATAACGGACGATCCATAAAAAAGGGATGGCGAAAGCAATCGAAGACAAATACAGCTTTCTTAACAAATCGTCTTTGCTTCTTTTTAATTCGATGATTTTTTCGCTTTTTTTCTGCATGATAAAACTGATTTGGGATTGGTCGTACACGTCAATACTCCTCGGAAGTTACCTCTTGCTTCATTCTATTAACGATATTGAAGATAAATGACTTTAAGTTTTATTCGGCATTCTTCTCTTTATGACGGAATATATATGGATGAGAGTTTATATCTTAAGGTTTAAACCATGTCCGTTTCTAAACGTCTGGATGAAGTTTTTGAAAACTGCAAAGAGTTTCTTATCGATGAAAAGTCGAAAATCATATTTTTCAGCGATTGCCATCGCGGAAACAACAGTTGGGCCGACAATTTCGCAAGAAATCAAAACGTTTATTTTGCCGCTATGCAGTATTACTTGACCGAAGGCTTCACTTATATCGAAATCGGGGACGGAGACGAATTGTGGGAAAACAGAAAATTTTCCGTTATAAGAGAAGCCCACAGCCATGCGTTTTGGCTGCTTTCCAAATTCCATCAAAGAAATCGGTTGATCATGATTTACGGCAACCACGATATGAACAAGAAAAGCAAACGTTATTTGAAAAGATGGCTGTATTCCTACACGGACAAACGGACCGGCGAAACGGTCCCCCTTTTTGAAAATATCGAAACCTACGAAGGAATCGTGTTAAAAATACGAGGCACGGATTACAGGTTTTATGTAACCCATGGACACCAAGGACAGCTTTTTAACGATAAATACTGGAAGGTGAATCGGTTTTTGGTGCGCTACTTTTGGAAGCCCCTGGAGAACTTAGGATTTATGGATCCTACCGG
>JAAYHZ010000126.1 GCA_012744235.1 Clostridiaceae bacterium | reverse complement strand
TACGGTTGAACTTCCACCAAACTTATATCCTCCGCTAAGAATTCTTTAGATAACCTTGTTCAACCGATTCTTCGACGATTTTTTCAATATATTCCCATAAAATTTTGGAGCCTTCTTGTACATGCCTGTTTTTTATCAACACTTGTTCTTTGGTTACATTAAACCGCTTCCACTGTGTTCCGTCGGTTCTATAGTTATGGTAAATAGGCATAAAGCGATCTAGAGCATTTGCAAATTTGGATTCATTTGTTTTTCTTTCGTCATATTCGATCCATAGGTCATAAAAAAGCTTTCGTTGATCTTCCGGAAGCAAGCCAAAAATTCTTTCGGCCGCCTTTCGCTCTTCTTTTGCCCGCAATTCGGGATCAACGATGCTATATGCAAACACATCTCCTGCATCGATTTCCACGATATCATGGAGTAAAATCATTTTGAAGACTCTTACCATATCCATATCTTCAAAATTGGCGTATTCCCATAAAACAAATGCAGCGACAGCCATATGCCAAGAATGTTCCGCATCGTTTTCTTGTCGAGATTTATCCAGTAACAAAGTGTTTCTTACGACTTGCTTTGCTTTGTCAATTTCAGCCAGAAAATGTAATTGTCGCTCCAGTTTATTTAGCAAATTTGAATCCATTCCCGAATCTTTAGTCCTTTATTTTGATATGTCGTCACTAATACTACAATAAACCTTATCATTCTTCAACAGAATAATTCCATACGATGCGGAATTGCCTGAAGCTCTTATGGACCCGGGATTCATGACCCAAACATGGTCTTCCGGGTGTTCCAATAAGGGAGAATGTGTATGTCCAAAAAGTATGATATCGGCTTTTTCGCTTAATCCTTTAAAAAAAAGACGGGCAAGACCAAAATTTACATCATATCGGTCCCCGTGTGTGATGAATATTCTTTTTCCATTCCATTCGATAATTTTATCGGAAGGATACCCGGTTACTGCATCCGTATTTCCGGGTACCATTTCTATGCGAAGATCCGGAAATATTTTTTGCAATCTCTTTCCATCGGTGATATGGTCACCTAAATGGATAACCGTTTGCGGTTTCTCCTTTTTTATAACCGCTTCCATGGTTTTAACATCTTTATGCGAGTCGGCAAATACAACGATTTTCAAGCCTCATTCCCCTTCCCTTTACAATTAATTGAGAACCGTCCCTTCACTTTTATCATAACTTATGACCGCAAATGGGACAGAATATAAAGCGATCATCATCGGTTACATATCCGCAACTTAAGCATTTTCTCTGTTGATTAGAAGAGGTATAGGCTTCGCGAAGATCCTCTCTATTAATTGAATTTTTCTGTCCTCTTTCCAAAGCTTGTCCAAGCTCTTTATCAATTAAGAAAACGGTATTGCAGCAGGATGTTTTTACATAATACCGTTTATTCCATCGGAAAAGAGGAATAAAGAACAGACTGAAATAGGTATATGTTACGAAAACTTCATAACTACCGTATCTGCCGCATCGCGGACATATATCCGGTTGACGAAACTCAAGCTGTTTTTCTCCTTGATTAATGCCCATGATTAAAAACATTTTTTCTCTACCCTATTACAAAGGTTTAAATTTTTGCCGTCTCAATTCTTGCTTTTTCGGCCTTTTTTATGCTCTCTATAAGCCATTCCGGAGAATCCGTACAAGAAAGAATCTCAGGATATGTCATCCAATAGGCCTCGCTAACTTCATTATTATCCGGTTTTAATTCTCCCGCAAGATATTCACACATGAAAACCATATCCACAACCGGTAGTTCGGGATTTACGTAGAATAGCTTGCTTTCCAAATAATACATGGTACTCGAAACCGTAATAC
>JAAYHZ010000125.1 GCA_012744235.1 Clostridiaceae bacterium | reverse complement strand
GAATATACCGGTGCCGTTTTTCGGTTTTCCGTAAGCATATTTAAAGACCAAATTCACATCCCAAAGTCGAGCGTATTCACGGCACGGATGAAGAATCGTATCCGAAATCGTGACTCCCTCCGGAAGAACAACAATTAATGTTCTTTTGGTGTTATTGTCCATTTTCAACAATCGTCCCGTATTAAAATCCTTGAATCGGTTCGGTGTTCCGGTATCCCGGATTTCTTCCATGACGGTCTCGATAAAAACCGTTTCGTTACGGTAAGAAGGCAGCGTACAATCGATGCTTCTAATATTCACGATTTCCTCAAATACATCCGACCGGGAAAACAATACTCCTGCTTTAAAGGCTTTCCCGTTATAAATAACAATCTCCTTGTCTTTATTACGGTTCAAAAAGCCGGCAATCTCCCGGTCGATGATATACATTCCTCTGTCGACGGGCGAAAGATCAACCCATGCACTGAAGGCTTCCTCTTTGATACTATCGGCATTACCTCCTTCCTGCCACGGGATGATTGCCGCCGTATTTTCCATTTGAAACCGAATCCAATTTCCCGCATTGATAACAGGTTGAATTTCATACCGTACCGTCAACTCCAAGGTTCTTTGATCCTCAAGTATTTTGGATCCGCTAAAGTCCAACCCGTCAATCCCTCCTGCAATCCCGACAAATTCCGGGTTTTTTCTTACACCTTTGCCGTCGGACAGATATTTTTTGATCATATTTCGAAATACGACATTTGACAGACCGTCCCGGGCTTTTTGCTTTATAACGGAAGCAAAAAAAGACGTTACCGGTTTATCGTATTGCAAAAAGGCTTCAGGATCCCCTTGCTCCGAATTGATTTTTTGAAGCAAGCGATAAAGGAGATTAAAAACCGTATCGACTTCTTCGTCTATTCCCGTTTTCATGTAAGCCGTTATGTAATGACCGGTTTCAAAAGCCACCTCGGTTAATGCCTGCTGCATCCTGTTGTGTATAAGGGCAATTTGAATGAGGTACAAAAGCAAATATACGGTCAGTACAAACAACGGCAAAGCAACGGATGCTTCGACCGTTAAACCGCCTTTTTCGGACCGGAGCGTTTTTTGAATCGTTTTCTTCGTCCTTTTTCCCATCTTAATATCCTTTCACAACCACCGCCCTTATCACGTGTCTTTTTTTCTCTTGATCCTTCAGCTTGTCGTTGATAAACATCCCGGTAGGAAATAAATACGGTATCGATACTTCAACCTCTACGTTCACGTATGCATTTTGTCGGGAGATATAAAAATCTCGGTCTTTTTGCTGCATGTTCAGTTGAATCAAATCAAGGGTTCGATACAGGACCTTATCCTTTCCTTGTAAAAGCAATAAAATTCGTATGTAGTCGTTATAGGATAAAGGAAGGATTTTCATACCGCTTTGCAGTGAGCTTGTTCCATCGGATTCGACAAAGACATCGAAAGCAAATAAAGATCCTACTGCAGACCCGGCAATGTCCGCCAAGCTTGTATTTATGGAATCAAGATAATTCGTAATTTTTCGATACAATCCGTTGGGGTTATGCTCGTCCAATTGGTATTCCAAGCTTTTCATTATGGTTTCTTTTAGATAATCGCCGGTTTCGTTAATACGGTCCGTTAAGCTTTCAATCCTTTTGTTGTATGTTTCTTTCAACCAATCGTGAATCATTCCTTGGACGGTTTGAAAAACACCGTCAGAGCTTGTATCAAATTCCGAATCTCGCCATTCCAACTGCTCATATAGGTTTTCGGAAACCGTATAAAATCCCTTTTCGAGAAGGTACCGATCCACCGTGTTCTCCGTAATCTTGTAAATCAAATTTTTTCCTTTGTCCAATGCACTTTTCTCGATATTTTCCAATGAATTTTTTGCCGCTTTTTCGATGACGTTCTCCACCGTTTTCCCTATGTCCGCCAATCCGATATCCAAGTAAAAATCCGTTTTGTAAAAAGGAACGGTTATCCCTTCCGTAAGCTTTATGACATCGGTCACCGACTCTGCAAAAGCCCATGCACACATAATGAGCGTCTTCATCAAAGGTACGCCGATACCGGTCCAGCCTACCGTTGAAAGGGCGATTGTACTTGCCAAAGCGGTTTTGCTCTTGTCCATATAGGCTCCCAACAGATTCATGGCAAACCGGATGGCCAATATTTCGCTTTTCACAACGGAGATATTCACCGCTTCGGATCGGTTTCCGACTATGATGTATTCCGCTTCACCTTTTTTAAAATAGGAGCTTCGCTCTCTTATTAGATTTCCTCGAATATCAAAATACTCTTTCGCAGCCATCTCCTCCTTGCCGGAGCCGTAAACGTTGATCTTTTCTTCATTGCTCCCCGTAACGGCGTTTTTCATGGTTTGCATAATATATTCGTTAAAGTAGATTTCCTCGATCAATTCGTTCCAATCGTTTTTCATTACTTCTTTCAATCCGCTGAAAAACCCGGTTGCCTTGTTCAGCGCTTTCTCCGAGGTCCCTTCCCCATCACCTTCGCCGAATTCCGGGTCATGTATCGAAAAATCATAAATATCGTTTGTCATGGTTTTCATCAAACGAGACGGCAATCCGTCGAGAAAATCCTTTGATTCTCCCGGCATTTCACCCATTATAACCGGCTCGAACGTATTTTCGTTTTCTTTTATCCGCAGGGCATCCCTTGTTATTTTTTCTCTCGGATCGGAACCGCTTCCGCCTTTTGTTTCATCCGTCGGATACGGTTTTGCATCTTGATCGTAATCGAATGTTATATCCTTGTCCTTGTATGCTTGGATCCGCTCGTAAAAACGGTGAAGCTTATCATCCGCTTTCCTTAATGCCAAGCCTACATCCAATATGCCCGACCGATGGAATACTTCCTTTGCATCTTCCTCCATATTATTTACCGCCGATAACAGCCCGGACAGCAAATCCTTGTTATGCAATATATTCTCTTTTAGTCTTTCCGTATTCTCCTTTCGAAGAGACCGAAGAGCCTTTTCAAACTCCAACTTCATTTCTTGCCCTACCGGCGTTTTGTCATGAGAAAGAAGCTCCAACCCTTCTCTCGCCAGCTTCACCGCTTCTTGAGAATCCGCTATAATCCCGTTACACAAAGCTACGGCATCTTGGCAGTCATAAATGTAGCATAAAAGCTTGTCCGTCATTTCCGAAAGTCCTGCACGGAAAGCTCGGTCCATGTCAATATAAACTAAGGCTACTTGCCTTTTCGCTTCTTGTATTCCCTCCTGCAGCTCCTTTATGAACATATCCCTTGCTTCGGACTCCGGCTCCATAGAAATATCCGGTATAGGGACGAAGGATAGCGGTCCTATTCCCGAACCGTTAAGAATCCCAACCCACCGATTGAAGCTTTCGATTTTCAATCGAAGCGTATAAAGATCGTCATTCTTTTGTATTGTAATTCGGCTTAATTGGTTTTGAACATAATCGATTAACTCCATGGTCACGCGATAACCGAACAGCATTCGGTAGGCTTCGTACCACGAGAACCCGCTAATCCTATCCATATTGAACTTAGACAGCTTTTTCGTTATAAGATCCAGCTTTATCAAGCGATTCTCCAATTTATTGATCTTCTTCTCGAATTTGATCTTGATGTTCATGCCTTTCACGGTAACATCAAGTCGCGATAACAGGTCCAACTGTTCAAGTATGGAGTCGACGACTTCAATGGGCGCTCTGTATTTCATGAAAGTAACGACTTGGCTTTTTACGGTGTCGGGATACAAAAAATGAACCTTTGGCATAACCTTTACACTCTCCGTTTTAAAATTGTAAAGATCCAAGCCTTTTTCCGTATGTATGTTTAAGTTGTTCTCGACAATACGTAAAACCGTTTCCTCACTTATCAATGAATCGCTATCATATATCGCCATCAAGCCATAGTCTCTTTCCAGATCCTTATGAAACCCGGATAAAACCGAGTAAGCGGCCGCATGGGCTGCACGGCTTACATAAGCCTCTGCCAGCTTAATGCGTGCAAGATCTATCATGCAGCCGGTGAAAGTGATAACCGTTGCCAAAACGGCGGCTAAAAATACGGTAATAGACCCGGACCGATTCCATCGGTTTTGATTTTTACCGTTTTGAAACATGATCTTCTCTCCCGCACTTTCAATACATTTTCTCCAACAGCATTTTTAAAGGCCGCGTTAAGCTTGCTATAAATTGATCTTTTTTATCATCCAAACCCAATCGCTTCAATGAATCTTCAACCAAATCGATTTGCCAAACTAATTCCGCGGTTGCCGGTAGTAAAACGGATATCTTTTCATGAAACAAAAGGTTGCCTTCGCTGTCGGTCGTTCCGAACAAGAACCCGAAAGGGACCTTGCAGGGTATGGTCACTTCCACCAAAAGATCTTTGTAAAACACACGGTTAACGATTTGGGTACGGATCGTTATCGGCTCGTTAAAAGAGTAAATCACATAGCGTTCCAATCCTTTTTCCATGTTTTTGCGAACCTCTCTTTCGATTCGTTCATTCAGCGTTTCGACGGAATAATAAACGGGAAGATCAAGAAAGCTCGCACCGTTTTCGTTTAAGTTTGCCGTGACGTTCGGCGGTTTTGTCACCGAAAAGGAGATGGATTGAACGGAACGATTCACCAAGGATTTAAAATAGGCTTTTTGATACCAAACCGTGCCTGCTATCAACAAGGCCGCTATGATAAGAATAACGACGGGATATAAATAGGCGGCTTCTATTATTGCAACACCTTCTTTTTCTTTCAGTACTTTCCTCACGGTATCGAAACTTTTACGGTTTTTTCGAAAGCATGCTAATTTACCCATAGCCATCCTCGAATTTTCATCTTTTACATCCTGCCTTTGACGACAGGAAAAATGATTCCTAAAATGCTGTCCGTATCTCGGTTTATGGTACTGAATACTTTTTGTATGAATTCGGTTATATAGTCTTTAAACAAAAGAATCAGTCCGATAAAAACCGCAAGAATAATGATAATTTCTACCGTATTAATGCCGCGTTTATCCGTAAATACGTTTTTGATTTGATAAGCTTTTTTTCCCGAGTACCTTTTTTGCATTTCATTTTTCTTTCGTTTTGTCGACATGGGTCTTCATCCTCCATTTCATATGTCTTTATATCAATCCCCTCATGGAGAGAATTGCCGGTGTCATAACGGTTAACAAAACGGCGATAAACATGAGGATCATAGGAAAGATTAATTTGGCTTGCGCTTCCTCCGCCAATCGGTAGGCGTTGTTTTTCCTTACGGCCAAGCACTCGCCGCTTAACGATTCCAACTCTCGAAGCATGGCGGCACCTCCTATACGAATGTTTTGTATGATAATGCCGATTAAGCGATTCCCTTCCGGAATTCGAATTCTTTCCGCAAACGTTTGGTAGCACTCAATCTCGGATTTTCCCGACTGCAATTCCGATACCGTTCTTTTTATTTCCGCATACAGAGGGCTGTCTTTAAGGCTGTCGGATCCGATCTTTTCAAAGGTTTGACGCACATTGAGCCCCGCTCCCATCAACAACGTAATTTTCCCTACGAAATCCGGAAAGTCCTTACGGATCTCCTGCAGTCTTTTCTCGCCGATTTCGTCTAAAACTCGGTCGCACAAAAAGAAAAGAATGGCGGGGCATAGGATCAATAAAGCCAAAAACAACGGTTCCGACTTTGCAACAATACCAAAAAAGCAGAGAATGATTTCGAACACCGTCATGTACACAAGCTTGCCGGCCATATGGATTTGGTAATAGTAAGGAGCATAATCCAAGCCGTATATAAAACCGGTTTTCCGCAGAAGCTTTTTGCCGTATTCGCCGGGATGTCCCCGCCAAATCAAATCCAGCAGAAACAGTCCATAGGGCAACAAGGGTTTCGTTAAGTATTCATCGGATCGAAGAGGGAGAATATAGGGTTTGTATTTTTTTCCGTATAGCCCCGTCGTAATCAGCAGGATACCGGTAAGCAGAACGGCAAAAATCAAGAGAATCCAAGATACAAAGGTCACGATTGTTACTCCTTTCATACCGATATATCCATGATTTTCTTCGACCATAAATAGCCAAGAGCGATTAAAACCAAAGCAACGGTCATTACCGTATGCCCTAAAAGGCTGTTGAAAACCGGTGCCATAAAGTCCTCGGCCAACCATGACAACAAGAGGATTAGGGCTACGGGAGATATACCCAGTATCCTTTGCTCCATTCTTTTTCCCGCCAACATGATTTCGATTTCCTGCATAATCTCAATCCGGTCCTTTATGACTCGCGATGCATTCCTGATAACTTCATTTACGTTTCCTCCTTTTCGTTTGCAGGTAACCAGAACATCCGTGAAATTCGAAATATCTTCTATCCGCGCTCTTTTGGAAAAATCGATTAAGCACTCCTCCACGGTATCCCCCATATTCAGCCTCCCCAGAATAATCATAACCTCCGCTACGATATGGCTTTCTTCATGCCCGTATAGTCTTTGAAGCGATTCGAGGGAAGATTCGAAAGCATTTTCCAACGACCTTCCGGCCGATAAAGAGGTTGATAAAAAGTACAGAAGATCCTTGAATTGGACGTTCAGCTCTTGTTTTTGCTTTTTTACCGACTGCTTTTTCTTCATTTTCAAGTAATACAGCCCTAAGAAAGACAAAAGAACGGAAAAACCGATACGGCGGTAAAAGATATATCCGATAGTAAACGTAAAGATCATCCCTGCCGCACCGTACATCAGCTTCTCCTTGGTTGAAAAAACGTAAGAATCATATATTTTCTTTTTTGCCAAAGTTCTTTTTTCCATACCGTAACTTCCTACCCTTGCTGTGGCTAAATCATTCCCGAACCGTATATCATGAATTTGTCTTTGTTGACCATATCGTTTTCGGTTTTGACCAGCTTTCCGGTACCGTCTTTTAAAACCTCGTATTTGTATAACGGATTTAAGAGGACTTCCCCGTCTTTATAGCCCGCCACCTCGGATACTTCCATCACCTTACGAGACTTGTCCTTCATTCTGGACAGAAAAATCATAATATCCAAAGCGGAAGCAATCTGCTTCCTTATGGATTCAACGGGCATCCGGGCTGCCGTAAGCACCATGGTTTCCAATCGACTGATCATATCCTTGCAGGAATTGCCGTGTCCCGTCGACAGCGACCCCTCATGCCCCGTATTCATCGCTTGGAGCATGTCCAATGCTTCTTCACCTCTCACTTCGCCTACCACGATGCGGTCCGGCCTCATTCTTAAGCCGGCGCGGATTAAATCTCGGATACGAATCTCTCCTTCCCCGTCGGGATTGGCGTTTCTTGTTTCCAATCGCACCAGGTTGGCGACTCCGGTAATTTGCAGCTCTGCCGTGTCTTCAATGGTAATGATTCTTTCGTCTTTGGGTATAAAATTGGACAAAACGTTTAAAAATGTGGTTTTTCCGGATCCGGTCCCGCCGCATATGAAAATGTTGTATTTCGCTTCTACCAATTTTTTAAGAGTATCGGCGGCTTCTTCGGTTATCGTGCCGTAGGATATGAGGGTATTTATGTCCATCGGTGCTTTGGAGAATTTTCTTATGGTCAAAATGGGACCGTTCAATGCCAAAGGCTTCATGACCACATGAACACGGCTCCCGTCTTTTAATCGAGCATCGCATATGGGGTTTGCTTCGTTTACCGTTCGGTTAACCGACGAAACGATTTTTTGAATAATGTCTTCCAGCTGTTTGGCATCGCATTTGACGGAAACAGGAACGATGCCGCCCTTCTTTTCGATAAAGATACGGTCGGGTCCGTTCACCATAATTTCCGTTATCTCCTCGTTGTCAAGAAGCGGCTGCAGGATATCCATACCCCGCATTCTGTTAAAAACAAGATTAATCAATTCGATTTTTTCATTTGCCGACAAAAGGATGTGTCGAGATTTTTCCATCACCGCTTCGGTAATTTTACTTCGTATGGCATCGTCGGATATGGATGTGTAAAGGTCCGTATTTTCCCCTACCCGATTGCAAAGCTCGTTAACCAATTCCGTCGTAATCACAACGTATTCTCCTTCTTCTGTTCTTTCGGCTATATACGGAAATTTAAAACGTTATACAGTTCCTTTAATGCATCATGCTTCAATACGGATTGTATGCACCCGTTCATCGAATTAAAGAGCGGAAAAGGAATTGGTGCTTTCATGTAAGACTCCAAGATTCTTTCGGCCGCCCCTTCCGTCTTGTTTGCCGTTAAAATCAATTTATCGCGGAGCCATTCTTCTTCGTTTTGAAAGGATCTTTCCAGATTGTTTATGAAGGATTTTATTTTATTGATTCCGTATTCCGATTGGGTATAAGGAACGACGATTTTTGTACATATCTTGATGAATTCCGGCTTTAAAAGATCAAAAGATCCGTCGGTATCGATAAGGATCACGTCGTACAGCTCGGCGGAGATGATTTCTTGTACCAATGTGATCACCTCCCGGATATTCGTCTCCTCCAAATCTCTCGGTGTTGCGACGGGAGACAAATAATCCACGCCGTAATCCGGATCCGTACATTTAAAGGAGGTGATTTTTGTGCGGATATTCGAGTCTTGGTTTCGAATGTAAAAGAGAATATCCGATATGCCTCGTAAGGTTGAAGGGTTGAAAATTTTCACGGGAGAATAATACTTCTCCAAGTTTAAGTAAAAAGGCTTTTTCCCTAGGCTCGAGTACATGAGGGCTAACGCTACGGCGATAACGGTTTTTCCGCATCCTCCCTCCGGTGAACATACCGGAATCACCAAGGTCTTTTTGCCGGCAAACTCCGGAAGTGTGTTTTCATCCTTCAAACGATATTCATCGGCATAGATGTCCAATAGCCTTTGGGCCATATCGTCGATTCGGCTGTATTTGTTTACGGATCGATATTTCGTTTTCCCGGTTTCGGCGTTTTCTTTCAATTCCACAATGACTTTAACATTTTGCTCGATGTCTTCGGACGTCATTTTACTTAAAAAATCAATGGAGATAAGGAGAAGATCTACCGTTTGTCCTTCGGACCGAATGTATTTTATAAATGCATCCGTATCGGTGAAGCAATCGATTCGAAATCGTTCTTTGTACCGATAATTAAAATACTCGAATACGAAATCACAATATTCGGCGTTTGTATCCGCCAATACCATGTTCAACCTTGCCATCGCTTTATCCTTTCGTTAGGAAAAGGTTCTTTTCGGAACGCTTTTCAAATGTATACCCTTATTATACATAAACGGATATCCCGGTAAAGGAATTCGTCCGAAGAGATGATTCTTGTCATATAATCGCGACTTTTGTCGTTATTGTGTTGATGTCATATAAAAGGATACAAAAAAAGAGGTTCCCCCTTTCTTTCGTATCACCAAACATTCATTATCTTGAATACGGTTCCTCGATTGACGGTATATGCTTTATCGGCTTTCATGTCGATTAGCGGCGATTCCGTTTGAATATAATGCGCTTTTGTCTTGCCGTACGAAAAATTGCTTATCGCCATTATCCGGCCGAGTGATTTTTTTCGTGCTAGACGGAATTTTCCGGACAAGAATTTTCGCCTTTCTTTCTATCCATTAAACTCGGCTTTATTCTTCTTATATACTCCATACTTTTTAATACATTGTCTATTTCTTTTTGTAGCAAGCAGGCTTGGGAAAGAGAGCTTTGTACAGGTGTGGGAATCTCCAAAGTAATATATGCATCTTTTCCTTTCGCTGCCAATAATTCGGCCAGAATCTCTTGAATAGGCAAAATACCTTCTCCCAATGCACAGAACTGCACTTGTTTTCCAGGAAGGCCGAAGCTCGGTGCATCCGGATACCGTTCTTTCGGGCAAACATCCTTTAGATGAGTGCATAAGATGCGGTCTTTGAATCGATAGAATGCATCCAACGGATTTTCATCCATTGCCAAGAAGTTGCCGCTGTCGTAGCAAATGCCTATATAAGGACTGTCGAAATCAATTAACCGGTCCAAATCATCCGATGTTATATCAATATGATTCTCAAGAGCCAATTTAATCCGATATTTTTCCGCCAAGGGTAATACATGTGAGAGCTTTTCTTTTGATTTGAGTATTCTTTCTTTCATCACGGCAGGATTGTCCGGCGGAGAACCGCCGATAAATGTTTTAAATAAGCGGCATTAAAATAATCCATAAAATCGTCCGACAGAATTTCCATGGCACCTAACTCGATATACAGATTGTTTTCCTTGCAAAAACGATCCGGTACCGGCACATCCTTCACCGGATCATAATGGGCGGGATCCATATGAATGCCGTTAAGCCTGTTTTCTATAACAAAGTCAAAATAGCAGGACAAGGTCCATGGATTAGAAGGCTTGTACCTGTGCCGGCCAAAATTCATAAAGAAGCTATATGTATCTACCGCTATGTTCAAAGCTACCTCCGGTCAATTAACACTTTAATGATTTCTCCTTTTTTGATCTCTTGAATGGTTTGAATGTATTCATCCGCGTTCGGACGGATAATTTTCGTAATCAAAGGAAAGGGATCAATCGTTTTTTTGTTGTAAAAAGCGGCAACCGCTTTTAAATCCTCTATAGTTAAAATACCGGGATTGTATATCGTGGTATTTATGTTAAACAACACGGATTGGCGTACCGGAACCGGATCCTTGCAATAGCCGGTGAATTTTAGGTTTTGTCACAAAGCGTGTATGCAAGCGCCTGTCCGCTCTTGTGTCCGGAACACTCGATGACCACATCAAACCGTCCGATAAATTTATCAAGTTCATCGTAATTTCTATCGGGTTCTATCAGGAATGTATGGTCTACACCAAAATCTTTTGCAAGCTTTAGCTTATCCAATGATAAATCAAACGCCGTTACATCCGACGTAGGAAACATATGTAATAGCCGGACGGTGCACAGACCGATTGCACCTAATCCGATGACGGATAACCTTTTGTTATCATAATCGCCGTCTCCGGGCTTCAGCGTGTTCACAGCAGCTCCGATGACTTCAATAATACCAATGGCTTCGTACCCGGGTTCTCCCGGTTCCATAGGATATTGATACCCGTAACCCGGCTCATCATTTCCGAAAAAGCTTCTCATTTCGGAATGATTGCATAGAGAAGAAGCAATGGTTTTTATGCCTACTTGATGAGGCAAAAGCGCCTTTTTTCCACTTGAACGATGACGGGTGTTTGAGCAGACTGAAATTGAATTGCCGTAACAAATTCGTTCATTAATTACCTCCATCATGACTTTATGGCATAGCTTGATATATTTCATCATATAGGAAGAAAAACGAAAAACAACGGGTCCGGTATTTATTTCATCAAATCCATTCCGGACAAAGCCAATGCCGTCATGG
>JAAYHZ010000124.1 GCA_012744235.1 Clostridiaceae bacterium | reverse complement strand
TATCCCACCATATGCAATAATTTTTTAGGATGGATGGAATTTAACCTAGCAAAGTGGACTTTACTTTTTCAATCAAGGTTGAAGAACGTTTATATGATGCGGGGTGAAGAATTTTTATAAAAACAAACATTATCTTCTATATATGTGACGATTGTGGTCGTTTTCATTCCCGGCACCCTGTGTTATAATAAGCGTAAGTTAGAAAGGAATTGAATAATGAAAATATTATTTATCGGAGATATATTTGCAAAGCAAGGGGTATTAACGGTTCAAAAAGGCTTATCCAAATTAAAAAACGAGATCCGGTGGGATTATTGTATTGCAAACGGCGAAAACGCGGCGGCGGGGAAGGGGATCAACGGAAGAATTGCATCCGAGCTGTACGATATGGGCGTAGACGGGATTACTTTGGGCAATCATGTATGGGCAAGAGATGAAATCCTGTATTCCATAGATTCCGATCCTTACATGGCACGTCCCGCTAACTACAGCAAGCAAAGTCCCGGAAGAGGTCGGTTTATTCTAGACGGTAAAGCGGGCCCCTTAGCGGTTATCAATCTTTCCGGACGCGTATATATGCAGCCCTGCAACTGTCCCTTCGAAACATGCGAAGAAGAGCTGCCGAAGATCAAGGAAATTACAAAGTCGGTTCTTGTGGATTTTCACGGAGAAGCCACTTCCGAAAAGTGTGCATTTGCATGGCATTTTGACGGCAGAGTCAGCGCGGTGGCGGGAACCCACACCCATGTGCAAACCGCCGATGAGAGAATTCTTCCTTTCGGTACCGCCTTTATTACCGATGTGGGTATGACCGGTCCCGGAGAGGGCATATTAGGAACGGACCGAGATTCTTCCATCAGCCGGTTCGTTACCGGCATGCCCGTGAAGTTTTCTCCCCAAAAAGGAGAAATGATCTTCAACGGGGCTCATATTGAAATCGACGATAAAACCGGAAAAGCCCTCCGTATCAACCGATTGAACTTTACCCTTCGGTTGGATGATTGAATCTTTTTGTAATATGGAAAAGAGGTTTCTCATGAATTATGTAATAAAGAATCGATATATCCTCTTTAATACATTCGAAAAATTTTCCGATGAGTTCATCCACTGTTACACAAGAGGATACGACGATTTGGGAAGGGAATTTGATTTTACAAGAAGAACCGAAAAAGACGATCCTCGTCTTTTTGAGAATATAAAGATACTGGGGGAGCAATTAGGTTTTAATCCTTCGGGTATGACCATGGTAATGCAAATGCATACCGACAAAATCAAGAAAGTGACATTCAAGGATTCTCTTCAGAACATCCCTTACGATCGATTACCCGTATACGATGCCATGATCTCCGACTGCAAAGGAATCGTTTTGGCGACAAAGCATGCCGATTGCGTACCGGTGTATTTTATCGATTCCGAAAATAAGGCGGTCGGGTTGGCTCATTCCGGATGGAAAGGCACATTGAACCTCATTGCGCCGAAAACGGCCCGGGCTATGAAGGAGGCTTACGGTACCGATTTATCGAAGCTTTCTTGCGTGATCGGACCCTGTCTC
>JAAYHZ010000123.1 GCA_012744235.1 Clostridiaceae bacterium | reverse complement strand
ATTGACGACCCGTCCGGTGAATCCAAAAAGATTTTAATCGAAAGAAAACTGCGTCTGGTCGTCTACATAGCCGGAAAATTCGACAATTCCGGTGTCAATATCGAAGATTTAATATCGATCGGAAGCATCGGCTTGATTAAAGCGGTAAACACTTTCGATCCTTCGAAAAATATAAAATTAGCTACATACGCTTCTCGCTGCATAGAAAACGAAATATTAATGTATCTTAGGAGGAATAATAAGACGAAATCAAACATCTCTATAGACGAGCCTTTGAATGTGGACTGGGACGGAAACGAGCTTTTGCTTTCCGATATTTTAGGTACGGACAGTGATATCATATCAAAAAACATTGATAACGAGACGGACATTCAATTGCTGAAAGAAGCTTTAGGAAAGCTTTCCGAAAGAGAAAGAAAAATTATGGAATTGCGATACGGACTAACGTCGCTTGGAGAAAAAACGCAAAAAGAAGTTGCCGATATGATGGGCATTTCGCAATCCTACATTTCAAGACTGGAAAAAAGGATCATAACGAGGTTGAAAAAAGAAATTATCAAGCTGGTATAAATAAAACCTCCGAGGAAATAATGATTTGTGTAGACAGTTCGAGATTGTTTATACAAATCTTTTTTTGGAGGAATATTTATGCCGGTGAACAAAGTTGAAATCTGCGGCGTTAATACTTCGAAGCTGCCGGTATTAACCGACAAACAACAGCGCGAACTATTGGCTAAAATAAAAAAGGGAGATGAGAAAGCAAGGGAGGAATTTATCGGCGCCAATCTGAAATTAGTGTTAAGTGTCATCCAGAAATTCACACATCGCGGCGAACAAGCCGATGACTTGTTTCAGGTAGGCTGCATCGGATTGATAAAATCCATTGACAATTTCAATACCGAGCTTAATGTAAAGTTTTCCACTTATGCAGTACCCATGATCATCGGCGAAATCAGAAGATATTTAAGAGACAATAACACCATCCGAGTAAGCCGTTCTTTACGAGATACGGCGTACAAAGCTCTTAAGGTCAAAGAACAGCTGACCGCTCAAAAAAACTCGGAACCGACCATATCGGAAATTGCAAAAGAAATGGAAATGGATAAAGAAGAAGTTGTCATGGCCATCGAAGCCATACAAGAGCCCGTATCCTTGTTTGAAACGGTGTACCAAGACGGCGGAGACGCCATCTTGGTGATGGATCAGGTGAAGGACGAAAAGAACAGCGATTCCAGTTGGATTAAAAAAATATCCTTAAAAGAAGCTGTCAGTAAACTAAACGAAAGAGAAAAGCAAATTGTCAATATGCGTTTTTTCCAAGGGCGTACCCAAATGGAGGTGGCCAACGAAATCGGAATATCGCAAGCACAGGTATCCCGATTGGAAAAAAATGCTCTGAACAGTATGCGAAAATACGTATAAATTATGACGAAAATTTGATTCTTTCGATTCTATTCCGGGCACTTTTCTCATATACATGAATGAGACCCTGTGATCTTTCGAGAGAATCCGATTATGATTAGAATATGGGATTTCAAACAAAAAGAAGTCGTCAATGTATCTAACGGCAAGAAGCTAGGTTATCCGAAAGACATTGAGATTGATCCGGATACCGGTAAAGTTTCCACGGTCATCATTCCTTTAGGACGTTCCCTTACAAGCATTTGGGTTCAGGAAAAGGAATTGATTATCCCGTGGAATTATATTGTCAAAATCGGAGTTGATGTTATCTTGGTAGATATCGATGAAAAAACCGTTAATGAATGGGAATAGCAATTTTCACCCCGTATCATAAGACTTTCCCGGTCGGAATATATATATACCGTAACATACATAAGAACAGGCGTGATTCCCATACTGGTCCATATTGTAAAACCCGACGAATCCTTGTTTGATGTGTCAAGATGTTACGGAGTACCGGTTGAAAAGCTTTGCAGCGATAATTTCATAGAAAAACCCGAGGATTTGCTTGCCAACCAAGCCCTTATTGTCGATATTCCCGATGGGGAGCATCAAAAAATGTCGTCTTTTATTGAAACCTTCGGCTACGTATATCCTACGGTGAAGAAGGATGCTCTTGAAAGAGCTTTAAAGGATTTGACTTATCTATGTATCTTCAGTTACGGAGTTAACATGGACGGTACCCCGGATATAATTGACGATGAACCGATTATCGAACAAGCTTTAAAGGCGAATGTCGCACCCGTCATGGTGATAACCAACAAATATTTCAGCAGCTACGCAGCAAGAGAAATATTGAATAATAAGGATGCGCAAGATCGTTTAATCAATCACGTTCTATTCACTTTAAAAACAAAGAATTATCGAGGTCTTAACATCGACTTTGAATACATATTTCCTCAAGACCGAATCGCATACAACGAATTTTTAGAAAAGGTTACCGCTCTTCTTTATCCCATGGGATTGAAGGTCTTTTCTTCTTTAGCTCCGAAGACCTCGGAGGAAAACAAAATTCTATACGAGGCTCACGACTACCAAGTGCACGGTAAACTGTCCCGGAGAGTCTGTTTAATGACTTACGAGTGGGGATACACTTACGGACCTCCCATGGCGGTATCTCCCGTAGATAAAGTAAGAAAGGTTCTCGATTATGCCTCTACAAGAATCCCTGCGGAAAAGACGGTAATCGGTATACCGAATTACGGTTACGAATGGCGTCTTCCTTGGGTCGAAGGAACGGCGGCGACGGCCGTCTCATACGAGAGTGCCATTCGAAACGCCATCGAAAACAAAGCCGAAATCCGATTTGATACTTGCGCCCAAGCACCGTACTTCTACCGATACGGAAAAGATAACAAGTTGTATGTAACCTGGTTCGAGGATCCGAGAAGCATCCGGGCCAAATTGGATTTGGTAGAAAAATACAAAATCGCAGGAGTGAGTTTTTGGATATCCGGTAATCGATTTTGCCTTATTCGGACCTTGATTTCTTCCATGTACAATATATTGAAAGTGCTCGAATGATGATATAATGTATACAACTCTAGGTTTATGTTGACAAAAGGTTGGACATAACATATTATTGAAATGTTAGTTTATATGAAACCTACCTAAACATAAGGCAATAGAAAAAGGAGATTACATAGCAATGAAGTGTCCGTTTTGTGGATTTACCGAGGATAAAGTCATTGATTCGCGACCGACGGAAGAAAACGAGGCCATTCGAAGAAGGCGAGAGTGCAACGCTTGCAAAAAGCGCTTCACTACCTATGAGAAAATTGAGAAGATTCCGGTGATGGTGATTAAAAAGGATAAAACCGTAGAAGCTTTTGACCGCAACAAATTGATCAACGGAATGCTGAAAGCATGCGAAAAAAGGCCTGTAAATATCGTGAAAATCGAAAAGATCGCCAACGAAATCGAAAGCAAAATTCACAATTCTTTAAAAAGCGAGGTTTCTTCCACCGATATCGGCGAGATGGTTATGGAGAAGTTAAAGGATTTGGAT
>JAAYHZ010000122.1 GCA_012744235.1 Clostridiaceae bacterium | reverse complement strand
GCTTAATCGTGAGATACGCCGTCGGACTGATGTTGTATGCATATTTCCTAATCGTGATGCCGTTATTCGCCTTGTAGGTACTATGCTTATGGAGCAGAACGATGAATGGCAGGTAGGGCGGCGATTCTTCAGTTTAGAATCTAAGGAAAAGCTTACACAGGCTAATGGGTTTTCATTAGCTCCGATTGCTATCTTACATAAATGAAACGAAGGGAAGATAAAGTAGAAATCATTTTACACCACTTGACAAGACACTATCTAACAAGAATATCTATAATATTACATTACCGGATGCACACGACGGTAGCGATTTAGTAAAATTGTTGCAAAATAACAGTGATTACTCATAACAGAGCAAATGATCCAGAATGAAGAGGCATCTACTTATGCATTTTTAGAAATTTTCACATTTTTTTATATAACCAACAGTCAATCTGTGTACCTTTTGAATTATTCAAGAACCCTCTTAAATGGTTTTGATTCCATCTAAGAGGGTTCTCACTAGCAAAGTTATAATTTTACCCATTCACTTATATAAATTCATGCCTTGACACACTCTGTATGAGTATTCTTCTTTTCAAATTTGATTTCTAAACCCAAGCTATCTACATACTTTATAAAGCTCCTTAGTGTAGGAGAGTTACTCTCGGTTTCGATTCGGGATATCATTTGCTGCGTTAATCCAGACAAATTAGCAACGTCTTTTTGCGATAAACCCAAATCATTTCTTATTTTAACAAGTTGCTTGCGCACTTCATACTCTCTCTGTGCAATATCATAAGCTTTTTTAAGATCAGCATCGTTTACCAATCGTTTATTAATTTCCTCTTTCACATTAACTTTCTTAAAAGCCATAGCCCCTATCTCCAACCTTTCTTACTCCTTAAATAAATTTTTTCCCAAGTTCTTTTTCTAATGCCTTTATTCTTTTTTTAGCTTTTGCTAATTCAAATTTCTCTGCTTTAAGTTTCTGTTTCTTACACGCATGAACCAAATAAATGTTATCCTTATCTGCTACAACATACATTATACGGTTAGATTTAGCAAACTTAATTTCCCATAGTTTACCTATCAATTGCCGTGTATTCAACACTTCAAGTGCTGATAACCCCTCCTCTTCAAGCCTTTCTAAAATTGCTAATGCTTCTGCTCTCTCACTTTTTGGAAGTCCATCAATAAACTCAAAGATTACATCTTTACCTCCACTTGTATGATAATGATGTACTTTCATATTATTCTCCTTTATCATATGCTTATACAATATATTTGATGTATTTCCAACTATATTTTACATCAAATTTGATGTAAAAACAATGGTTTTTAATCTCTGACGGGAAATAGTTTTTTAAATTCAAAGTAAGTTTTAATATATACCCACAATTGCAAAAAGCACTGAATCGTCGGAATATCCGCTATAAGTCACTATAAACGTTGGGGTATTCGTCGGTCGCTTTTCTGAAAACGGTGCGAAAGTTGCTTGGTTCTATGTACTCGACGATGTAACATTGTCAAGTCTTAATGACTTTAAGAATCGGGTTAAAGTCTCGCTGCCAAGTACCTTAATGATAAAGTTATCATTGGGATGGAGTCTACTTGTCATTTTGGAATACAACTCTTCGGAAAGCACTAACATTAGCAATTTTTTAATTCAAGTTAATCATTACCATGTGAAATAAGAGAAAGGAATTAGAGGACCCGGATTTACAGATCTTTCGGTGTGATCCAAGTCAAACCGGAGCCGGAAAACCGGACTACGAGAAGATAAGTATGGAGCATACGCTCACTGCGAAGCACCTATTGTGCTTGCAGGTACCAGACTAAAAATGCTCCATAGATAAGTTCCCATCTGCGGATTGTCCTTCAGTTCCACCAACCAAAGGTCTCCGTCCACCTGCAGCAGGAACAGCATATCGGTCAGCGGTTGGTACCGGATTTCATTATACAGATCACGGATGTTTTTCATAACGGAAACCCCGGGTTTATACAAAGCCGCCCACTCCTCATCGGTATACGGAAACTCCCGCCACTCCCATCTATCTATATCTATCCGATTGGACACCACATAATCTTTGGTATCCGCATCCGAGTGGTTACTCGTATTGCCGTTAGCATCGCCGGAACGATTGACCATAGTGAAGTAATCCTCTCCGATAATGTATTGATAGCCGGAGTCCCCGCCAATGGCTATAAGGGAGCTAAGAGGGTTCATATAGATACACCGGTAGGACACATAGGTCGTACCGGAGATCAACTCCGTCGTATTCATTTTAAAAGGAATCATTTGTATGGTATTATCCACAATAGCCGGATAGCCGATTTCTACAACTTCCGAGCTGTTAAAGACTTTTTTGGTTACTATGAGCATACCGTTCTGTATGGAAAGGCAATAATCATACTTCATACGGTCTTCCAGGCTGTAGCTTACACCGTTTGCGTAATCATATACAATGATGCGGTCATCTGCGATTCCGGAGCCAATGGTAAGAGTGGAGCAGAGTTCCG
>JAAYHZ010000121.1 GCA_012744235.1 Clostridiaceae bacterium | reverse complement strand
ATTTTCTTTAATATATTGTAAAAATTCGCACTCATTTAGAGAGGGAAGCTTCTCGAAAAGATATTGAAGCATAACGGCCACCGCATTTAACCCTTCCTCCGGTCTGCTGCCGTGTGCAGGCGTACCTCTCGCCGCAATCACTTTTCCCGGTTTTTCGTTTATAAAATACACATTTCCCGGTTTTCCTTCGGATATGTCTTTTAAGATTTCCAAGGAATCGTTCCAAGTTTCTTTCAGCGTTACCGTACAAGATTCCGGTACAACGTTAATCGCACTGCCGGCGGTGATGGAAACAATAGGAGTAAATCGCGTAAGCTCCTCGGTCTTCTTCTTTAAAAATACGCTCATAATCCCCTTTTCCCTGTTATAGGCAGGGTATTCCGCATCCGGCGAGAATCCGTACAACGGAAGAGGTTCTTTTTGGAAGTAATAATCCAAGCAAGCCATACCGGATTCTTCGTTGGTACCGAAAATGACTCTCACCCTTCTTTTTGTTTGAACATTTAAATCCTTCAAAACCTTTAAAGCGTAAATGGCGGCAACGGACGGCCCCTTATTATCGGAAGAGCCTCTACCGTACAGCTTTCCGTCCTTGATCACACCTTCGTAGGGGTCTACGGACCATCCCGTTCCTTCCGGTACCACGTCCAAATGGACGGGAACGGCCACGTACTCCTCTCCTTCTCCGTATTCCGCATAACCTACATAACCGTCCAAGTCAACGGTTTTTAACCCCAGCTCACGGCTTATCTCCAAGGCCATTTGCAGGGCTTTGTACGGGCCTTCTCCGAAAGGCATTCCGGGCTTCGGCGTCTCCGCAACGCTTTTGCACCGAACCAGGCGAGAGATATCGGCGACCATCCGCTCTTGATACTTATCGATTTCTTTGTAAACATCCTGTATGACAGGCGAATCATTTTCCATCTTTTTTGAATCCTTTGATAACATAGGCGGTCTTACCTTTCTTTTAAATACTGCAATTATCCATATTATATCATATCCCATAGTAAAGATACCGAACCGATACACGGATATTAAAACGAACCGATTTAACCAAGGATTAAAAAACTTAACGTATAATTAACGAAGCGTCAAAACACAGTGATTATCAGGATTTTCGCACCTTTTTTCCTTACCAAAATACGTTACGAGTACCGGTTTTCAGAATATCGGAGATAGTTTAAGATATATGGACTTATTTGAAAGAATCATGAGATAATCTTTCATTTTTAAACGATTATTATCGAAAATATGGGTATAATCGGTATCCCAAAATTGACTAATTATTTTATCACCCATATAATAAGAGTGAAGTATGTTCAAATGGAGGTAAGTTTTCATTGTTAGGGGGATTCGGGAATTTCATCCCGACTATATACCGCTACCAAAAGCAATTTCCTTAGCGAATTGCCGAGAAAGGATGTGAGGTTTATCAGCATGCGAAGCTTCGCATGTTGAGGATTATGAAGAGAGAAAATGATGCAGAAGCACAACATGTAAATCTAAGCGTGAAAGAATTTACAAGCCATTTAAAATCTCGCTTATCGGGAATACTGGAACCGGATGAAGAAATATTAAACGAAGTGATGTCGGATATGACTTTAGACGGTTTATTCGAGGAAGCGGGTCTGGTTCTTACCAATAAAAGACTGATTTCATTCGATCCAAAACACCATGGATCCGTCTATAAGGTCAATCTCAACGAAATAAGAAACGCGACAATAGAAAAAATGTACGGAAATAGTATTTTCCAGGTCGTTCTGGACAACGACGAAACCATCGATGTCAATCGTTTTACGAACGCCAGGGAAGACTTTTTTTATGACTTTATTAAGCTCATTTACGAGCAGCAAGGACGATTGGAAGAACTGGCAAGCTTTGAAACCGATAATGAAATCGAAAAGAAGTATCGATGCCCTAAATGCGGCCGAATACTGGAAAGCAAAAACGCCATCTGTACCAAGTGTATCGACAAGCGAAAAGTCGTAAGAAGATTGCTGCAATACGTGAAGCCGTACAGAAAGCTGACTTTTGTCGTATTATTCCTGTCAATAATAGTCACGGCGCTTCCCTTGATTCCACCCATGCTGACAAAAACATTGATTGACGATGTTATTGCCACAAGGAGCTTGGATGATTTGTGGAAAATCGTTATGGCTCTCGTTCTTATTTATCTTTTTGACGGAATATTTTCCGGCTTTCGCGGATATTATCTGAGCAAGCTGTCCAACTCCATCATATTTAACTTAAGAACCAAGGCATTCGAAAGCGTACAGAAGCTGACCTTGAAATACTATGACAAGAGGAGCACGGGCTCCATTATGTCTCGTGTCAGTAACGATACGCAACGTTTGCAATCCTTTATGATCACCTTGACCCAAAGCGTCATCATTCAGTTGCTGACCTTGATAGGGATCATGGTATTCATGTTTTATATGGATTGGCAGTTGGCGCTGCTGTCCATCATTCCGGTTCCCATTGTCATATTCGGTTCCCAAATTTATGCGGAGCATATGAGACCTCGGTACAGAAGGATTTGGCGGCGTATGTCTCGAATGAACGCCATCTTGGGAGACTCCATACCCGGTATACGCGTTATCAAAGCCTTTACCGGAGAGGACCGAGTTATCGAAAAATATACGAAGCAAGGAGAAGACCTATTAAACGAGCATTTAACCGCTGCGGTTAAGTCCAGTATCTACTCTCCTTTGATTACGTTTTTAGTCGTTCTCGGAAGCATACTCATTTGGGGTCTGGGAGGTTATTGGGTTATCACCCGGCCGGATCGTTTATCCGTCGGTAGCTTGATTGCGTTTATCAACTACGCAGGCAGGTTCTACGGACCGGTTCAGTTCTTTGCGAACTTCAACGACCAGCTGCAGCAAGCCTCCACGTCTGCCGAGCGGGTATTCGAAATCTTAGATGCCGATCCGGAGCCGAACTTAGGAAAAGGTAATTACATAGAAAACCTGCAAGGAAAAATCGAATTTGAAAATGTTAATTTTTCCTATGAAAAAGGGAAAAATATCCTTAAGAATATTTCGTTGACGGTTCAACCGGGCGAAACCATCGGTATCGTAGGATCTACCGGTTCCGGTAAATCCACATTGGTTAATCTCATATTGAGATTTTACGAGCCTACGGAAGGCAGAATCAAAATCGACGGTCACGATATCGCCGACATCGATATCGACTTTTTAAGAAAAAACATTGGCTATGTGCTGCAAGAGCCTTTGCTTTTCCGTGATACCATCGCCAATAACATTATATACAGCAAACCGGACGCTACCATCGAAGAGGTCATTGATGCGGCGAAGGTGGCCAATGCTCACAAATTCATCATCAAGTTCCCGGATGCCTACGATACGGTATTAGGAGAACGAGGAACCGGTTTATCCGGCGGTGAAAAACAAAGAGTATCGATTGCCCGAGCGGTCATCAAGAATCCGAGGATATTGATTTTGGATGAAGCCACTTCGGCGGTGGATACGGAAACGGAAAAATTGATTCAGGAAGCCATCGATCGCTTGATCAAGAACAGAACCACATTGATCATTGCGCATCGTTTGTCCACACTGAGAAAAGCTCACAAGATTCTGGTGTTGGAAAACGGCGAAATCGTCGAATTCGGAACACAGGAAGAATTGATGTCGAAGAAAGGTCGTTATTACGACTTGGTACAAATGCAAACCGATCTCGGTTCCGATATTATTAGGTACCAATAAAGGGAGGTGGATGTAAATGCCATTAGGAAATTACATTAGAGCGACTGAAGTAAAGAATATCGTACCTGTTAAAAACGGCGCGGTAACAGTGGAATGTGCCGGAGGAAAGGTAATTGAAAATATAAAGCCTCGGAGACTGTTTCCGCTGACGGAGAAAACAAGACACATCAACTTCATTGACAATGAAGGAGAAGAAGTGTTTATTCTGGACGACATGAAGGATTTGAACAAAGAGTCCAAGCAAACGTTAGCCGCCGCCTTGGACAGATACTATGTTATTCCTAAAATCAAGAGGATACTCAGTATCAAGGAAGAATATCACATATTCACTTGGACCGTGGTTACCGATAAAGGAACAACCTCCTTCGATGTGAAAGATCCGAATGTGAATATTAAGTCGTACGGTAACGGATATATCGTTGTCAACGATATCAATGACAACCGTTACGAGATACAAAACTACAAGGCGCTGGATCCTCTAAGCCAGCGGCTTTTGGAAGAACAGTTATAAAAGCATTTTAAAAGGATGTCCGATGAGGACATCCTTTTTATCTTTATGTATTCTTGACTTATTATGTTTACTTAATGGAATCGGCCAATTTAGCAACACATTCTTTGCATATGTTTTTTCCGGAGTAATTAACGATGTTTTGCGCATTGCCACAGAAAATGCAGGCAGGCTCATACTTCTTAAGAATAATAGCCTCATCATCTACATAAATTTCCATAGCGTCTTTGATCTTAATGTCAAAGGTCTTTCTTAACTCCATGGGTAATACGACTCTACCCAGCTCATCAACTTTTCTAACAATCCCGGTTGCTTTCATGATAACAATCCATCCCTTCTAAAATTATTTTTTATTTATATATCGAATCAGTATCCGTCTATCCACAAATAGAAGTCATACTATGCAGCAATTATCCTATATGGTATAAAACGTCTGACTCTTTCTAAAGTTAACAGTTAATGATTATTATACTCGAAAATAAAAAAAAATGCAAGTTATTCTTTGTTAATTTAATACAAATTTAATAATTTATCAATTTACTCGTAAAAACATAGTTTTTTATGAAATTCATCCTTCGACCGGTGAATGTCGAAAGATTGAAAATGTTCCTAAGTTTTTAAGCACACTTGAATAGTTTACCAT
>JAAYHZ010000120.1 GCA_012744235.1 Clostridiaceae bacterium | reverse complement strand
GGATAATTGATATCCCGTTCTTTTGTGTATGTTTTCACGGAATAAAAGTATTTTTGTCGGTTTCCGTTTAATATATTAAAAATGCTTTCCAAGGGTCTGATACTCGAATCCCCTTGATTTTGATTCTCCTGTTGAAGCTTCGTTTTTCTGTTCACAATATCATTGGCCGTCTCCGTGATGTATACGAGAGAGGATTCATTGTTCGAGTGATAGAATAGATCCGTATTATGATGATAAAGGACTTGATCCAAAAGGTCCTTATCGGTTATGCCTACCTTTTGCAGCAGATCGTATCCTCTTTTACAGTGATCTTCATCGTTAAGTTGGGAACCTGGCATTTTCCCGAGATCATGCAATAAGCATCCAAGCACTATCTTGAACATATTCTCATTCATTTGTTTCAAGTCCCCCTTTTTTAATAATACGGATTCCTCCCATTCCCAAGGCACATTTAATACCTACTCCGGAATATTCGCCGAACGCAAGCATGAAGTGAACCAAGTTTACCAACGGTTGGGGACCGTGAACTTTTATTCCGATTCTTCCGACAAAAGAAGGTATGCGAACTCCTTCCAAGTGAAAATGAGTACTTCTTAAATTGTATCCGACGATTTCCGAATATGTTTCCAGCTGTTCCAAGACTTCATCGCTTTTTATCGAAAAATCTACAGCATTCGAATCGAACTTATTCATCAAACTTTGGTAGATTAATTTCAAAGTTGGCATTAGCACATATTTTCCCCGGCTTTTAAATGCACAGGGCGTAAGAAAACGAATATTAAAAAATTGTCCGCTGTCTTTAAAATACGTTTCATCAATCAATTGTTGATAGGTAACTTCCGTCAACTGTTTATCGGAAATATTTAAATACCGATCTTTGTGTTTTAAATAAACTCGATCGAATTTCTCATCCAGAAGCGGACATAGAATATTATTTTTGGAATCTTCCGACAAAGTTTGAATATGCCAATATATACAGTTCCCCTTACATTCTATGTATTGGCTGTACGGTTTCCATCCTGCTTGATGTAGGCTTTCGGCATAATAGGAATCAATATATTCCATTAATACACCATGCAGTAACGAAGAGATGTTTACATCAAATGATTGTTCCTCTTTTGTCTCTAGTATAATCGTTAATCTTGATAGCATGAAACACCCACCGCAAATAATGAAGAAAAGGAAAATGCACCCTCGAATGAATAGACTAACACAATAATATGGCTAAGTCAATTAAAACAACCTAATTCTATTCTTCCCATTCCCTTGCAGGTATTAGATTCAACCGGAACTCATTTCCAATTCGTTCAGAGCGGATTTTCCCGTCCCCTCACGGGGGTTAGTTGTAACTGCAACAATCCGTAAGATGGAAAGAATGCGTAGTATTTTCGTCCCCTCACGGGGGTTAGTTGTAACACCCGAAACGACGGATCCGTCCGATACCTTGACCAATTTTCGTCCCCTCACGGGGGTTAGTTGTAACGGCAACTTTATGCAACACAGTGTTTTCAAAGGTTTCAACATGGCTTTGTGCGAGTGTCATTTTTTTATGTTTAGTTAGGTTCATAAAAAAGTTAAAAAGTAGCCGAAGCCTGCTTGCAGAGCCAAGTGCGAATCTCCCGGGATTTTAATGTACACTTGAGGTTCGCACTAAATAATACAGCTTATGTCAACTACTATTGTTAGAATACCATAGTTAATACATTTCTTCCATAGGATTCATAATTAAATATTCAAGCTCTATATTATAAAAAGAAATCCCGCTATATCGGTTATAGCGGGATTATTTTGAAAAAGGTTTTTGTAATGTTTTTACGGTAATTTTCCGAAGTTTTCATAAGTCGGTATTGCAGGATCGTTCCATATCTTTACCCATTCTTCCAGACCGGCTGCATAGATTTGCTCGATATATTGTTCCCATTCCGTATGGATATTGGCTATCTGGCCATTGAATACCTTATTCACAAAATCATTGTGTACCGTGTTGATCTGAGGCAATGTTTCATCCCTTAGTTCTCTGAACTCCTTATAGAGTTCCGGTGTCATGGTAAATTCGGAATAGTATTTATCCGGTCGAATCCACAAATTATCGCTATGATAACCTCCCGGAAAATATTCATCGTAGTAATCTATAATTTGGTTCGTGAATGCATCGTAGTTAAAATACATTTTATTATCACTGATAAAATTGACATTACCGAATTGACCGAAAATATTGGTCCCTTTTCCTGCATATTTCGGAGGAATCTTCTCAGGATCCGTCAAGATGATGGAACTCTTGAAGGGTTCACCGTCCCATACGTAATGGACGCCTTCGATTCCCAGCTTATAACGAAGCCAGTCTTCACCGAAGTAAGCATATTCTAATAATTGCATGAGTCTTATCAGTTTTGCATCCGATACATTAATGCCTACAGGATAAGTTGTACTTGAGTTCCAGTCAAAGGTCCAATAGGGGCGGAATTTTCCTGAACCCGGTACCGGCGTAACCACAAAGGTAGCTGTAGGTTCCGTTTCCAGTATGGATAAAGGCGGACGGTTTACCGCTTGTTGGTTATATCCTAAGATGGACGATCCTAACAATGCATTCATAAACCCGGTTTTTCCGGTTTTCCAAATAGCAATTAACTCGCTGTAGTAGTCATCTATCCCGGGAACCCATCTCATATATCCTTTATTAAGCATTTCCATCAAATAATCCAAGCTGTCTTTATACGGCGTATAGGCATAATAGATAACATAGTCTCCCGTCACCGGATCTTTATAAAAATGATTTGCGTCCTTGTCAAACCCGAACATTCCGTAAGTACTGTAGACGTCATACCACGTATTTGTGAAGGCCGTTCCATATGTATCGTCAATGCCGTTGCCGTCCGGATCGTCTTCCGTAAAGGCTCTGTAAATTTCTTTTACATCATCTACGGTGAACTGTGTTGTCGAGTAATAGACCGTTTCACTGTATTCCGGGAAAGCCGTTGACACCATAGGTACCAGGTTTTCCATTTCATATCCTATATTCTCCAGCCAATCCAGTCTCCACATGGGTATATGATAAGTATGTGTAGTTAAGCAAGTAAAGGCGGTAAAACCGTAATACTCTCCTTCCTTATCCGGTACCTTGTTGAATTGCAATCCGACAGGGTCTTCCATGAGTTTTTTGTAATAGCTCGGATAATACTCCTTCATCATGTTGAGTGGAATGGTTCTACCCAACCCTTGCTCATACAAATACTGTCCGCTTGTATAGTAGAACCCGTAATCAGGAACATCTCCCGCCGCTAACATCATTTGGACTTGTTCCATGTTACTCGAGTCCACCATGATGTTCCACATTTTCAAGTCCACGTTGAATTTTTCTTCCAGCTCCAGTTCGTCCCAACGTCCTTCCTCGTAAAGATGGGAAGAATAGGTTCCTACCAACCAAGTGATTTCCATCTTTTCTGCAAAAGGATTCTCATCAACTTTGACCGCTGTTGTGGTTTCTTCTTTTTTGGTTTGTACGGTCGTTGTTATCGCTTTCGTGGTTGTCGTGGTTTGTTGGACGCTTGTTGTTGTTTCCGTCCCTTGTACATCACCTTCCGTTTTAGCACATGCAGCCATACCAAGGATAAGAACAATCACCATTACCAAAACCGATACTCTTTTCAGCACTTTATCTCCCCCCATTTTCAGTTTTTGAGATATTGCTTTTATTATTCAAAAAACAATTTCACATCCATGTCGGTTACAATCAAATCGTTCTTCCCGTTTTCCAAGCTCATCGTGATCCGATTGTTCCCTAAAATCCACGGGTCCGAGGGTACATCGATTTCATGCATCCCCTTCTTCCACCAATCCTTGCTGAAATACGTCTGTTCTTTTACGGCTTCTTTCGTAATTTCAATCGGTAAGTCCTTTCCTTTAAAATGTTCCGCTGTCAAGCTCCAAGGCGAATTGTCGTTGACTTGAATGTTTAGCTTTTCTCCTTCTTCCAAGCCTCTGCAGAACAATACCAAGACAACACGTAATTGCGTTTTTTCTTTCATTAATTCTTGGATGTCATCGGCTATTCTCACATTAACTACCCCGGTATTCTTTTGATCCTTGGATAAAACAAGAGGAAGCTGTCCTTTTCGGTTGAATACATAATCCTTGTTCTTTTTCACCAGTATATCCGGACTTCCTGCATCACTGTATATGGGTTTCCATGCGTCGGTTTTCTTTTTCCAGTTGTCCGTCTCAGGATCGCAATCACCGGACCCCGTAGCCAATTGGATACCGTCAACACCGGCTCTTAATAACAGGAATGCTTTTGCATAGAACATTTCGTCCGTCATGTCTCTGTCGTATCGAACCACACCGGTTTTATCGTCTTCCGGCCGAGAATCGGAATCGATGTATCCCAAATAGGGGCGAATACAACCAAAGACTTTACAGCCGGTTCCTCTAGTGTATTGAATAAATTGTTCTATCGGTACATCGAATATATCTCTTAGGCGGACAACGGTCGGAACAATCACATCAATTAAACCTTGATCGACCCAAGTCTTCCAGTCCAACCCGATATCTTCGTAATTGATCGGCACTCGCACGATCAAAGCGATTTTCCTGTTTTCTTTGTTACCGATCTCTTTGGTCATTTCTCGAACCTTGGCAACAAATTCCGTCATAACGGGATAGTCTTCCTTCGGATTCTTCACGAAGGGAGGATACACCGCAAAGTCCATGGATATTCCGTCGACCCCCTTTAGAGCCGCTTCTCGTAAGATAGCCAGTTTAAAATCTCTTACGGCTTGAATGGAAAAGTCTAAATTCACGCTGTTCGGTAATCGGTATTCCGGATGCTTTTTGTTAAACTCACCGACAAGACCGACCCACAACCAATTGTTTTCATCCGGAGGAGGATACTCGTGGTTCATTTCCAAACGAGCCCAGATCTTAAGACCTAACTCATGACAACGATTGACCGCCACTTCCAACGGATCATGACCTTTTTCGATCATTTCTTTGACGCTTCGGTGTACGCGTCGGTCTCCTTCCCGTAGCATATCCAATTGCTTTTGGGTCAATCGACTGCCAAAGGTTTCTCCTACCTTTGTATCAAAAGTGAATACGCTTCCCGGACCTAACCCCCATTCTTTTATGGATACCTTGGTATCGGCCAGAAAATCAATACAGCGTTTTTCAAGCACCTCTTTTGTCATACGCTCTACCACAAAGAACTGGGTAAATCCGTCATCTCTTAATACGACGGGAACCTCTTTTAGGGGACCCTTTATCCAAGATTCCGGAACTTTATCTTCGAAGCTCATAACCGTTTTCTCCTTTCCTTCGACTTAAAATCGTATATGCAAAGGTAGAAATCATCCGACATTAAAGAAATATGAGGGTGGAAAGCTCCATATATCTTTCGTGCACCTCTTTGATTGCTTCCTGTGCCGTATCATAGGGAACCCAATCATAACGGTATTTCTCCTTGTCCATGAGAGAATAATTACAAAAGCACTGGCATTCTTTTGGATTTAAACAAAAGTTTAAATTCCTGCGAAGTCGGTAATGATAATCCGCATATTCAACGCAGAAGGATTTCACATAATCGTCTTGATTAAAAAGGATCTGCGGATTCCGGACAAGCCGGTCCACGGATGCGAAATATCCTTTTTCGTCTAAATAGAACAAACCGAACCGAGGATCCACATACCCCCATCGATCTTCAAAATATAGCTCCGAAGTAAAATGACCGGAGAATACATGAAAAACCGTGCGTCCGGGTATCCCTTTGATTTCGCAAAGTGCCACCATAAGTCTGGAAACGCATTCGCAAAGCCATTCTCCTTTTTTTATCAGTTCCTCTTCCGTCCCTCCGTAAAACAAGATTTTTCTGTTGTATTTTTTGTACAGGTCTCTTATGAAGCACATGATGGCCAGAACAATTTCTCGCCGGCTTTTGCAATCTTCCGTGATTTGTTCAACGATGTTCTCTAACTCAATGCGTGTACCGGATTTGTACTTTGTCGGTTGCGGCGGAGCGTATAGAAAGTCTCTTGTTTCATCGCATAATAGGATTTGTTCGGCCAAACGCTCATAATCCACATTCGGACCGTAGTTAAGATACAGCTGTCTGCAAGCGATCCGATAGCATTCCTTTTGATAGTCTCCTTGTAGGTGTTTAACAATGTTCATCCCGGTGAATTCATCCATAATGAAGCTGCCCCTTGCATTTGGTTTCGGTTATTTTAAGATAGATCTACTTAATAGCATTTTATGAAAGGATGAGTTATAAAACAATTAAGCGAAAGGAACTAATATCTCAAATGATTTCCGAATTTTAACATACATTGCGAAATATCCAAGAAGCATGTATAATGGAAGAAATAGAAGCCGTTGATGTACCGGCATGTTTCATTCATTCGGAGGTAAGCGTATGAAACCTCAATCTTTCGATGATGTTCATTCTTTCCGGGTACAAATCGATTCGGTTGATTTTACCGTCACCATAACCGATAGAATCTTTGCATCGGAAAAGGATTTTTTTTATCTTCCTCATAACCACTCGGTGTATGAAATACAATACATAGCCGAAGGAACATGCCAAATTAACACCCAGAAAAAAGGCTATACGGCACAAAAAGGCGATATTTTTATTAATCATCCGAATGAGTATCATGTGTTTATAAGGCCAAAAGATGAAAATGTACATTTTACGATATTCAGCATGTATTTGGCTTTTGAGAAAGAGCAAAGCGAAATACAGGATCCTCCTTGTTCTTCCCGTACCTTGGAATCGCTTTTGAACTCCCGTTACCATATTCATGATTCGACAGGAAAGGTTGAAGAATTGTTACTGCTGATACATAATGAACTTGTTCAAAAGAGGTTTGGATATAAAGATGCCGTGCGAGGATTGCTCACCGTTTTGCTAACAAAGATATTTCAATTATTGATACCGGTAGAAACACCTACGGTGCAAGATAAAAAATCATTGAACGATTCCGATCGGATGATTACCATAGAGCGCTTTTTCCTTTTTAACTACCACAAAGATGTAACCGTTCAGGACTTGGCTAATGAACTTTATGTATGCTCACGTCGTGCCAATCAAATCCTCAATGAAATGTTCGGGTGTTCTTTCACCAGAAAACTAACCCTTACAAGACTGGAAGTAGCCAAGTTCCTTCTTAAAAATTCCGATTATACGATAACGGATATCTCCTCCATGTGCGGCTTCAACAACAAAAACTACTTCAACACCGTCTTCCGACAAGAATTCAATGCAACACCTTTAGATTATCGTATGTCAAGCAAAACGGGTTCGTCAAATAGCTCAAAATCATAATCATTAGGTGTAACGGTACATTATGTATGCATTTTCACAGCATATCCCATAATATACCATTTAAAATTCTGCTAATTATTACTGAATGTATTCGAAATAATCCAAATATATTCCGTATTGTTTTATTGTTTAATAATCTTGAATCGAATTTT
>JAAYHZ010000119.1 GCA_012744235.1 Clostridiaceae bacterium | reverse complement strand
ATTCTCGTATGCTGACGCTCATTTTCACCGACAGAACACGAGGACGTTGGCTCCCGGATTTGTATTCCTTAAGCCGGTCCTACGGAAACCGGATTGAGCAGAAGCTGGGAAGCCGTATCGCCCAAGAATTGCTGGAAGAATATTTTGAAATCGAAAAGCATGACGATAACGTATTTGAAGCGAAAAATTACCAAGTGTCCGACGGCGGCTTGAGCATACTGCCTTACGGATCCTCCGACGTCTTTGTTACCGCGTGGGCTGCGGCATACGTGAAGGACGAGACGGATTTGTTTAGGCTGAAGGAATTCCTCTACGGAAACCTGGAAAAAGAAACGGCTCACGCTTCGAGAGCGGCGGCTTTGTACGGATTGGCTTCTTTGAGAGAGCCGGTAATGCTTGAGCTTGAAAAGCTGGCGGTGAAGGATTCCTTGTCTACGGAAGAAGCGTTGTATTTGGCACTGTCCTACCTGTCGTTAGGTGAAAAACCGGTAGCGCAAAAGATTTACAACGACTACGTGACACCCGCCTTGGATATGTACGATTCCTATGCGAAGATAAAGAAAGACGCCTATATGAAGACCGGGGATGACGTGACCCGTACCACGGTATTGGCGGCGGTAGCGGCGGCCCGCATGAACCTGGAAGAAGCGGAAAAGTTCATGAATTACGTGAGAATGCATCCTACCGAAGAAAGCCTGATCAACCTGCAGAAGATAAGCTATGTCAAGGAGATCATAAGCCGCGTACCCGGAGGAAATCCGAGCCTGACGTATACTTGGTTAGGAGAAGAAACCGTTCGTGAAATCGGACCCGGCGGTATGTACACCTTAACCGTTCCGGCATCGAAGGCAAAGGATTTCAAAGTCACGGCCATTGAAGGCGAATTGGGATTAACGGTTGTTTACGAAACGGCGCAGACGGATCATGTAAAATCCGATCCCGGTATAACGGTAAAAAGAAGCTACAAGAGCATCAAAGGGCAAGCGGGCACGATGTTCCGTTCGGGAGATATAGTGGAAGTCACCTTGGAAGTGACCATCACCAAAGACGCCATGGACAATTACTACAAGCTCACCGATTACCTGCCTGCAGGATTAAAGGCCATTGAAACGCCGATCCGTCCCTATTACGATGCGGGCGGCTATAGGATCATACATTGGTACAAGGAAATAGACGGACAAAAGGTATCCTTCTATGTATTCCCGTACAAAGACCAAGAAACCTATACCTTTACTTACTACGCAAGAATTGCGTCTCCCGGTCAATACAAAGCGGAAGGCGCTAAGGTTCAAGGGGTTAACGTTATCGACAGTACGGCGGAAGCCTTCGATCAAATAATCTATATACAGCCCTAACAACTCCTTGTATTATTAATAAATACGGGAACGCCGGAGATGTTTATACGCTTCGGCGTTTTTCGTTGCGCTTTTTTTGTCGAAAAAATGAAACGAACAAGACGGGAATATGTTATGATGTATAAAAAACATGGAAAAGAAGGACAAGGTGATGATGGTGAATAATAAGGTGAAGATTGTGGTTTTGAATTCCTGCCAAACCGTCGAGTATGCCGCAGCGGAGCTTTCAAAGTATCTTGGCATCATGGCAAACGATGAAGAGATCGGGTCCATTGTCAATGACAAGAACGAAAAGGACGGCATATCCTTAGGGCTTTTTAAGGATTTCGGAATTTCGGATGATTTTTTAAAGGATCCGGAGCTTGACGATGCAATCGATATTAAGGTGGAAAACTCCAAAGGCTATATTGCAGGCTCCAACGCAAGAAGCGTGTTGATCGGCGTTTACCGCTTCCTTGAATGTCTAGGCTGCCGCTGGTTGAGACCCGGGAAAGACGGTGAAACGATCCCGAACAGGGATGTAAGCAACCTTGCCGTCACTCTTCAGGAAAAAGCCTCTTACCGCCATCGCGGCATGTGTATCGAAGGATCCGTAAGCTTGGAAAACATGCTGGACAGTGTGGAAT
>JAAYHZ010000118.1 GCA_012744235.1 Clostridiaceae bacterium | reverse complement strand
TCGGAGGACTGATTTGTTATTTGCCGGTATTATTCTTATCCATATTATATGTTCGAAATTTCCCGGAGATTTTGGCATTGGTGATTGCCTTTTTTGCTTTCGGTATTATCGGGCTTACGGACGATCTTATCAAGGTTCTTAAGAAAAGCAAAGACGGATTGACACCCATGCAGAAAACCGTTCTGCAGTTTTTGGCGGCTGCAGGCTTTGTTCTTTATTCCGCCGTCGTTTTGGACTTAGGATCCGACATGATTCTTCCTTTCACCGGTATGACCGTTTCCATTCGTATTCCTCCGTGGATTTACTATCCTTTTTTGGTTCTGGTACTGTACTTTATATCCAACTCCGTAAATTTGACCGACGGGGTTGACGGTCTTTGCGGAGGTATTTCCATATTCGTATTGTTGTTTTTCGCCCTTGTTGCAAAAAAGATTCCGAACTTTGAGTATGCCATCATATTTAATGCCGCATTAACCGGGGGATTGTTGGGATTCTTGGTGTACAACCTGCATCCGGCGAGAGTCTTTATGGGTGATACCGGATCCTTAGCGTTAGGCGGTGTGATTGCGGCTTTGGCTATCCTGATGAAGATTCCTTGGGTTTTATTGATTGCGGGAATCATTTATATCTTGGAATCTTTGTCGGTTATAATCCAGGTAGCCTATTTTAAAAGAACAGGTAAAAGAGTTTTCAAAATGTCACCCATTCATCATCATTTCGAATTGTCGGGATGGAAGGAAGTTAAGGTTGTTTATGTTTTTTGGGCAATTACCCTAATCGGGTGCATTTTGTCATTCCTGACCTTGTTTTAGCATACTTTTTATCAAAGAAGCTTGTTTGCTTTTTTATTTTATGAAACCGCATCGGGCGTCGGAATAAAGGGGAGAATAAAGGCAGATGAAAAACAATGTATTCCAAAAGATCTTTTCCGATTTTAAAAAGCCGATTGATTTTTGGCTTTTGTTTACGGTTGTCATTTTATTGGCTACCGGACTAATCACCATGTTCAGTGCCAGCATGCCATATGCCAATCGAGAGTATGGAGATTTAGCGTATATTCTTAAAAACCAATTGAAATTCGCTTTGTTGGGTCTTGTAGCCTTGTTTATAACGGCGAATATCGATTACCATTTCTACCGAAAATTCACCATTCCGATCTTCGGTTTTGCGTTATTCTTGTTGATTTTGGTACTGGTTCCCGGATTTCACGGCAACGACCCTAAAATAAGGCGATGGTTGTACATAGGACCGATCAACTTTCAGCCCTCCGAAATTATGAAGATCGCACTCATTATGTTTTTCGCTCACCTTATGTCGAAATACGATTACAACGTACCGAAGTTTTTTAAAGGGTTTCTTTTGTATTTTGTCATCTTCGGTATTGTAGCCGTATTATTGATTAAAGAACCTCACTTAAGCTGTACCATTATTGTCTTTGCCATAACCGTCGTGATGCTGTTTTGTGCGGGAGCCAAAATCTTCCACTTTATCCTCACGGGGATTCCTGCATTGGCCGGCTTGGCTTATGTCGCATTATTTACCGACTACATGAAAGAAAGGTTGTTGTCATTCAAAGATCCCTTTATGTACAAAAGCGATATCGGTTGGCAAGTGGTCCAGTCTTTGTATGCCATCGGTACCGGAGGATTATTCGGAAAAGGGTTAGGTAAAAGCATGCAGAAGTTTTTGTATTTGCCGGAGCCTCACAACGATTTCATATTTGCCATTATTGCCGAAGAGTTGGGGTTTGTCGGATGCGTCGCCATTTTGCTTTTATTTCTTATGTTCATGTGGAGAGGGATTCGAATCGCATTGTATGCTCCCGATCGATACGGCAGCCTGATCGCGGTGGGGATCACCTCGTTGATCGGCGTTCAATGCATCCTGAACATCGCCGTTGTGACGGCAAGCGTTCCGGCTACCGGAGTGGCGCTGCCTTTGTTTAGCTACGGCGGTACCGCCTTGGTTTTGTTCTTAGCGGAAATCGGTATATTGTTGAATATTTCAAAATATGCAAAAGAATAAATGGGTAATTTTTTAGAACAGGGAGTGTGTACATGAGAATTTTAATGACAGGTGGGGGAACCGCCGGACATATTAATCCCGCTATCGCGATCGCCAATACATTCAAGCAAAAAGACGACTCGAGCGAAATTCTTTTTGTCGGAACCGAAAACGGATTGGAAAAAAATCTGGTTCCTCGTGCCGGATACGATATCAAGTTTATTCACGCAAAAGGCTTTCGAAGAAAGCTTTCTTTGGAGAATATAGCGGTTCTTTTACGTTTTATACAAGGATATTTGGAAGCTTCGAGGATCATAAAAGAGTTTAAGCCTGATGTTGCTATCGGTACCGGCGGATATGTAACCGGTGCCGTTTTGTACAGCGCCCATCGACACGGTGTCCCCGTAGTGATTCACGAATCCAACGCCTTTGCCGGCGTAACGAATCGTTTTGTATCCGGGTTTACGAAATTGGCTTTTGTAAACTTTGAAAACACCGTTTCCGCCTTTCGGAAGGCGGAAAAAACGATTGTATCGGGAAATCCGTTAAAAAAAGAGCTTCTTCGTGCAAACCGAGAGGATGCTCGGAGAAAATTGAATTTAGGACCAAAAGACGTATTCATTGTAGCCGTAGGAGGAAGCCGAGGCAGCGAGACCATGAACCGGTGTATAGCGGATATGCTCCTTACTTATCCCGTAAAGGATCATTTTAAAATGATATTTGCAACCGGAGAAACGAACTTCGAAAAAGCAAACGAAATTATAAAGCAAAAACCGGAATTGGCGGATTCCGTAACGGTGGTTCCATATATATATGAAATGGAAACGTATTATGCGGCGGCGGATATTGTTATATGCCGAGCGGGAGCCATGACCTGCAGCGAAGTGTGTGCATTAGGAAAAGCGTCCATTATGATTCCTTCTCCTTATGTTACGGAAAATCATCAGGAAAAAAATGCACGAGAATTGGAAAAAAGCGGAGCCAATATTGTTATTACGGAAAAAGAGCTGACGCCTCAGGTTTTATATGAAAAAATTTCTTTTTTAATTAAAGAGCCCCAAAGAATCACCCAAATGGCGGATAATGCGAAAAGGTTAGGTAAAACCGATGCAGGGGATGTGATTTACAAATCCGTTTATCAATACATATTCCATAAAAAAGTATTGTAAAATGTCGTAGTACTGCAAAAATGAGACCGGAAAAACAGCCAAAGGAAAACATCGATACGGGAAAAGGCGAATTGGGCAGAAAGTTGATGCAAAACGTCTGTTTTGTTAAATCCATGCAAAATTTTTGTTTGCACTATACAAAATCTGTGTTATAATTTATGCAAGATGTACAAGTCCCGTTGGATTTTTTTGGAGGTAAGCCAAAATCATGATTGCAGCTACGGTAATACAGGCGATTTTCATTCTCCTGTTGCCTTTAGGCGTAGTTTATTTGTGTAAGCGTATAAAATGGTTTAGATTTTTGGGCCCGCTGTTGCTCTGCTATATTTTAGGGCTACTGATCGGAACCTTGCCTATAGGTATACAGAAGGATGTCGCAAGTTTAATATCGGAAATCTCGATTGTGCTTGCCATACCTTTGATTTTGTTTAATTGCGATTTTATCCGCTGGCTTTCCTCATCAAACAAAACGGTTTTATCTTTTTCTTTACTTGTGATCAGCGTGGCAGTTGTTTCCGTTATTTCGGGTTTAATATTTAATAAATGGTTTGATGAAGCATGGAATATTGCCGGTATGTTAACCGGATGCTATACCGGAGGTACTCCGAATCTTGTGGCAATCGGATTAGGGTTAAAGGTAGACAAAGACGTTATGGCCATGGTCATTGCATCGGATACCGTTATAGGCGGACTTTATTATTTCATGCTTTTGGCTTTTGGAATAAGGTTGACGGGAAAATTCTTGAAGCCTTACGACGGAAGCAATAAGAATCGATGGGCAAAAATGATCGTATACGAATACAGCGGATCGGCGGTGCAGGCGGAATCAAGAAGCAACGATGTGTTTACCAAATCAATCTCAATCCAAGGAAAACTTGATAGCGTAAACGAAGCGGCTTTTTCAAACGAATTCGATCAAGCCCGGTCAGAAAATTCCTCTTATATACAGCAATTAATGAATAATAAGAAGACTGTGGTCGTAAACATAATTAGAGTATGTTTGTTGGCAATCATTTCCGCCGGAGCATCCATCGGATTAGCATACCTTATAACGGGCGAAATGTCGGTTGTTTTTATTATGTTGGGAGTAACAACCCTCGGTATTGCATTTTCTTTGTTGAAAAAAGTGAATTCCACTCCGCAAGCATATAAAATAGGGGAGTATCTTATTTTTGTATTCAGTTTTGCCTTGGCATTGACCATTGACATAACCACAATCATTCGCATGCCGAGTATTTATTTCGTCTATACCGCTTTAATTATGTTCGGTTCGATCATTTTACATTTTGTTTTGGCAAAGGTTTTCAACATTGATCGGGACACGGCGATTATAACATCGACAGCCGGTATTTACGGACCGGCATTTATCCCTCCCGTTGTATCCGCTTTAAAAAACGACGAAGTATTAATCACCGGATTGAGCAGCGGATTGGTAGGGTATGCTATTGGCAATTATCTAGGATTTTTTATAGCGGCTTTTATTAAGCTGTTGGTAAGTTAGGAAAGATAAGATGATTATAAAAGAAGTAAAGGGTAAAACCGGCATTAAGGAATTTATACGGGTGCCTTATCGCATATACGGATCGAATGACAAAAAGGTTTTCTCTATAGAGCTTCTCCAAAAAGGAACACTATTAGGGAAAAACAATCCGTTGCTTCGAGAAAATCCGCATAAATTCTTTATCGTATACGATGATAAAGGCAATCCTGTCGGCCGAATATTGGCAGGAGTCAATGAAAAATTAAATAAGGAAAAAAATCAAAACATCGGTTTTATCAGTTTGTTTGAAAGCATAAACGATAAGTCCGTTGCGTTTTTACTCTTTGACGAAGCGTTAAAGTATCTAAAAAAGAAAGGAGTTGATTTGGTAAAAGGTCCCGCTTCACCGACAGAAGGAGATGAAGACAGGGGGCTTTTAATTGAAGGATTCGAATATACTCCGACGATCATGAATGTCTACAACCCTCCTTACTACGTAGACTTTTTCGAGGAGTACGGTTTTCAAAAGGATACCGATTTTTATGCATTTTTGATAACCCGACAGGAAATGAATATCGAAAGATGCGAGAGAGCCGTACCTTATGCGATGGAGAAATTTCACTTCCGTATCGATCCGCTCGATATGAAAAATTTAAAAAAAGAAGTGAAAGACATTCATGAAGTGATCGTCAATTCGATGCCGAAAACATGGACCCATTTGTCGGTACCGGATGAGGGATCCATCTTAACAACGTTTAAGAAACTAAAATTTTTTATCGATGAATCTCTTGTATATATCGCCCGAAGCAACGACCGTCCGATAGGTTTCGTAGCGGCGATACCGGATTACAACCGGATTATCATTAAGCTGAAAGGAAAGCTAACCTTAAAAGGAGTTTTCTATTTACTCAAAGAACGAAAGAATATCGATGCAATGAGAATCTTTCTGCAGTTCGTTGTTCCGGAGTTCCAGAACAAGGGAGTGAACAGCGCCATGTTTTATCGGCTGATGCTGGAGGCCGAAAAGAAAGGCTACATATGGGGAGAAGGTTCTACGGTAGCGGAGTTTAACGAAGCAAGTATCCGTAGCATCCTGGGGATAGGCGGAAAACTGTATAAAACGTATCGAGTATATCAAAAACCTCTTTAAAAGGAGACAAGATAGCGCCTCGACGAGTTCATACGGTTAAAAATTTCGCTTGATAAGATAAGAAAAATACTGTATTATATAACAGTGGTGTGCGTTTCTTTATAACCTTTTGGATGTAAAACAAAGGTCGTGTATTACAACAAAGTCATGGAAGTAATATTTCAGGTCGCTTAGGAAATGTTGCTAGGAATTATTTATTTTTTATCTCTTAGGCCTATAAAGCCTGTTGTAAATTATTATTTGAACGAGGGGGAGAGTGTTGATTGATGAGGTTCAGGCGTTTTAAACAAATGTTAGCTTGGATTCTTGCATTGTCCGTTCTGGTATCAATGATGTTTGTCTCAACCGCTTTTGCCGACGACGGTAAACAAGGGTTGACGTTGAGAGAAAAATTCGGTGACAAAACAACATCCGGATATAAGATTGACTTCTATGAAGACAACATCATTTACTATTGGGACGTACTGGCAGAGTATGCTGACAAAGGTTATCAGCCTACGGAAGGTATAACGATTGAAATACCCGCTGCGGAGAATTTCAAATCGAGTATACCTGTCGATCAAGTACCCATTTGGGACGAACTCGGAGGAAAAAAGGGTAAGTTTCTGATATGGGAAAATGATGTACAATGGATGGAGTGGACTTTTGAAGTCGAAACTCCGGGATTATATAATATAGAAGTAGACTACTATCCGTTAGTGGATTCAAAATCTTCCGTTGCAAGAGACGTACTTATTGACGGAGTGGAAACCTTTACGGAAATGAAAGGAATTAAGTTCCCCAGATTCTTTAAAGATAAGGGGGAACCGAGGATCAATCCTTTAGGCGACGAAGTGAAGCCCGGCCAAGTCGAAATTCATGAATGGAATTCCATTCGTCTCGAAGACGTTAACGGTACCTATGCCGATCCTTTGATGTTCTACTTATCTAAGGGAACTCATACGGTTCGTTTTGTCTTTGCAGACCAACCGGTCGCATTTGATAAGATCCGTATAGTGTCTCCGTTGAAATTACCGACCTACGAAGAAATTCTTAAAGAATACAAGGCAAAAGGACTGAAGAACGCTTCATCTACTATAAAATTCCAAGCAGAGGACCACGTTGTTAAAAAGTCCGATACGACTTTGGTGTTGCTGGGTAACCAAGACCCGACAAACGAACCGTATAACTTGGAAAGAATTATCATGAACTCCATTGGCGGATGGCAATGGCGCTATGGTAACCAAGAAATCATATTTGAATTTGATGTGGAAGAGGAAGGATTATACCAAATTGCTCTTCGTTCACAACAAGTTTGGAACGACGGTCTTCCTTCTTACAGACAAATAAAGATTAACGGTGAAGTTCCCTTTGAAGAAATGAACTGCTACCGTTTCCCGTATGACAAAGATTGGCAGCTGATAACGTTATCGGATGCCGACGGAAATCCTTATTTATTCCATTTGAAAAAAGGAAAGAACACCATATCGTTGAAAGTCAAATTGGGTGAAGTGGGTCAAACCATAGCCGATTTGACGGACGACTCTTTCTTCCTTTCGGTTATCCTGCAAAAGATCTTCTTGATCGCCGGAGCCGAACCCGACGTAAACTATGACTACCAATTTGAAAAGAAGATTCCGGATTTAGTGCCGAACCTTACAATGTTAAGAGATAAGTTGATCAAACATTCCGATTTCTTGCTGAGCATTTCTTCAAAGAAATCGAGTATTGTCGATAGCCTTAACATGGCACGCAACTATATCGAACGTATTCTGAAAGATCCGGATGATTTGGTTCGCCAACTCGACGGTCTCACGGTAGCACAGAACTCGATGAGCAGCGCTATATTAAGCTTGCAGCAACAACCGTTGACCCTCGATTATATTTATGTTGCAAATCCGGATGAAAAATTAGTTAATAAAAAATCAAACGTCTTCCAGAAGCTGATTGTTACTTGGGAAAACTTCTTGCGTTCTTTCCGAGTGGATTATGACAACGTCGGCGGAGTTATGGAGGGAGACTACGAAGTTATTAAGGTTTGGATTTCCAGAGGTCGTGAATGGTCCGAAGCCATCAAAGCGATGGTTGACGAACAGTTTACCGAACAATCCAATATCGCCGTCAGCATGAACGTTCTGCCCGCATCGCAGTTGAATGCAGGTGCCGTTAACGTATTGCTTCTTTCCATGCATTCCGGTACCGCTCCGGATGTCGGACTCGGTGTTGCCGCATCCTCACCGGTTGAATTCGCTATTCGTGATGCGGTTGTGGACCTGTCGAAATTCGATGATTTCGATGAAGTTGCATCGAGATTCTTGCCTCAGCTGATGGTGCCCTTCCAATACAGAGGCGGATATTACGCCGTTCCCGAGACCATGAACTTTAAGCTCATGTTCTATCGTGCGGATATAGTGCAAGAAATGAACCTGAAAATACCGAACACGTGGGAAGAGCTTTGTTTGGATACATTACCTGAACTGTACAGAAACAACATGCAATTTGCATTTGGAGCCGATTTTACGCCTTTCTTGTTCCAAAGCGGTGCTTCCTACTACAACGAAGCGGGAACCAAGTCCGCATTGGATACGCCTGAAGCTTACAACGCATTTTTGAAGTATACTTCGCTGTATACCACTTACGGTATGCCTGCCGTTCAGGAAAGCTTCTATACGAAGATTCGTTCCGGTCAAATGCCCATGGGTATTTCAAGCTATCCGTTCTACATTCAATTGGCAACGGCTGCACCGGAATTAAAGGGTAAATGGGGAGTTGCTCCGGTTCCCGGAACAATGAAAGAAGACGGAACCATCGACCGATCCATCGGCGGTATCATTGACACGGCCGGTATTATTGTCTCCCAATCCACGAAACAAGAAGCCGCATGGGAATTCTTGAAATGGTGGACATCGAGAGATGTACAAATTGATTTCGGTAATGAAATCGAGTCTCTGATCGGTGCGGAAGCAAAATGGAATTCGGCAAATCTGGATGCCTTCCGAAACATGGGATGGCAACGTGAGCATCTTGCCGTTATAGAAGAACAATGGAAATGGTATAAAGAAATTCCCATCGTCTTAGGCGGATACTTCACCTCGAGACATATGGTGAATGCTTGGACCGACGTTGTTTTAGAAGACGTAACTCCCAGAGAAGCTTTGGAAGAAGCCGTTAAGCAAATTAATAAAGAATTAAGAGTAAAACAAGAAGAATACGGTGTAAATGCTGCTGAAGAAGAAGCAAGGGTTGCCGCTGAAAAGCAGAAGCAGAAGGGAAGTGAATAATTTATGCAGAGCGCTACTGAGATTAAAAGACAAAGTCTGAAGGGCTTTGAAAAGTTTAAGTTTTCAACAACATTATGGTGGAAGAAATTCGGAACGCCTACACTGTTCTTAGCGCCTTTCCTTATACTCATGATCATCTTTATCGTTATGCCGGTTTTGATATCCATGTACTTAAGCTTAACGAACTTTAACATGATTCAGCCGGCGAAATGGATGGGTATTGCAAATTACAGAGTGTTATTGACCGATGACGATATATTCTTAATTGCTTTGAAAAACACTTTCATATTTGCAGGTATAACCGGTCCTTTAACCTATATCATGACGTTTTTGGCCGCATGGGTCATAGACCAATTGAAATTCAGAAATGCTTTTGCTTTGGCGTTCTATGCTCCTTCGATCACGAATGCCATCGCGATGTCAGTTGTATGGATGATGCTGTTTTCCAGCGACCGTTACGGATACATTAACTACGCATTGTTCCATTTCGGTGTAATCACGGAACCCGTATTATGGACGAAGGACCCTGCTTACATCTTGTGGGTTGTTATCATAATTCAAGTATGGATGAGTATGGGAAGCGGATTCTTGGTTGTGTTGGCAGGTTTGAGAAATTTACCGCCCGCATTGTTTGAAGCCGGTTCCATCGACGGTATAAAAAACAGATTCCAAGAATTGTGGTATCTGATTATACCGAACGTAATGCCCCAGTTGCTATTCTCTGCTATTATGACGATCGTTTCATCCTTGAGTGTATTTGATGTACCGACTCAAGTAGCAGGAATGCCTAGTCCGAACTACTCGGCACATACCATTATTGCTCACCTTTACGACTATGCATTCATTCGATTCCAGATGGGATATGCATCGGCAATCGCTGTATTCCTATTCCTATTATCGTTTACACTAAGCCGGATATCCTTTAAGGTATTCGCACCGAGGGATTAGTACAGAAAGGGGATTTAGTTCATGAGAACAAATAACAGTGCTTTTGAAATAATTAACGGTAAATTCCATATTAACTTCAGATGGCTGTTAGTCTATACCATTATGTTAGCCTTAGTGGCCTTTACGGCTCTGCCATTGGTTTATTTGGTAAGTACCGCATTCAAACCGTTTGAGGAACTGTTCTTGTTCCCTCCTAGGTTTTTTGTAAGAAGACCGACATTGAAGAATTTCGGAGACTTGGTTATCTCGCTCTCCGGTACGACGGTACCTTTTACAAGATATATATTTAACAGTGTATTTATTACCATAGTTAACGTGACATTGACCATTTTGGTATCGAGCATGGGTGCTTATGCGATTTCGAAGCATAATATTCCCGGTTCTAAAATCGTGTTCGGTATCGTTATTGCAGCTTTGACATTCCCCGGCCATGTTACCTCGATACCGACCTATATGACGGTCGCTTCATTAGGATTATTAAATACATACTGGGCGTTGATTATACCCAAGATTGCCGTTCCGTATAACTTCTTCCTAATGAAACAGTTTATCGATCAGTTTCCAAACGAATTATTGGAATCTGCCCGTATGGACGGAGCGAACGAGTGGACAACTTTCTGGAAGATAGTTATGCCTGCTGTCAAACCTGCTTGGGCAACCTTGCTTGTGCTCTCTTTTACAGGGAACTGGAATGACTCGTCAGCCGCTTTGCTTTACACCAATAAGCAGGCCATGAAGGTATTGCCTTTGGCATTACAGACAATCGCCGGCGGTGCGGCAGCTTCTTCGCTGGCTCGTGCCGGTGCTTCCGCTGCAGCTTCATTCTTAATGACAGCGCCGACTATCATCATTTTCGTTACCATGCAAGCTCAGGTTATGACGACTATGGCATATTCCGGTATTAAATCTTAATTTGAGAAAAGGAGTAATTAAAATGAGTAAAAAGAGATTGAAATTTGCAAAAATAACCTTGTTCTCAATATTGTCTATCGTTTTGATATTTACATCAATACCTGTTGCTAATGCCGACTTCATTTTCAAGCTTGAGGGTGGTGTAAGGCGCGCTAATATTCCACAGCAATACACCGTACAAAATATCGTGAACGATTTGGGAGAAGAGTACGGATTTATGAATCTTCCGGAAGACATATTTATCGATAAGAAAGGTTTCATTTATATATGCGATACCGGAAATAACAGGATTATCGTTTTGAATCCCGACTGTACGGTAAAAAATGTCATTACGGAAATCTATGATATTCCTTCCGAAGAAGTAGATCCGAGATATAAAGACCAGCCGACTACATTTAATCAGCCCTCCGGTATCTATGTAGATGAGTACGGCGACATGTTCATTGCGGACACGATGAATGAACGTATCCTGCATATTGAACCGGACGGAAAGTGTATTGAAATGTTTTGGGATCCGGAATCACAATTGCTGTATTCCATTGTCAGTGAATTTAAGCCTACAAAGCTATACGTAAACAATACGGGATATATCTATTTGATTAAAAGACACGATTTGATGAGCCTTGACGCCGATAACGAATTTAGAGGCTTGACGGCTTCCGGCGTAGTAGACTTTTCCATTACCCAATTGTTTGCACGTTTGTTCTATACCAAAACTCAGCGTGACAAGATGTTCAAACCCGCTCCTCCTGCATTTACAAACTTCATTATTCACGATGACGGTTTGATATATGCTACAACCCTTGACCAAAAGCGCGGCGAGATTAAGAGAATCAACTGGGTAGGTGAAAATACGTATCCTCAAAAGAAATACGGTCTGCAGGCGAGAACCATCGACACCATTAGAGATCCTTATTTCGTAGACGTTGCCGTTGACCAAGCCGGTATTATCTACGCTTTGGAAAAATACAACGGTTACATTTATCGATACGATCCGGAAGGAAACATCTTAGGTGTATTCGGAGGTATCGGTGACGTTAAGGGAAGATTTAAAGAGCCCTCCAGTATGGCGGTAGACAGCTACGGAAACGTTTATGTATTGGATAAGACTGCGAACAACTTGCAGGTCCTGCAGCCTACCGGGTTTACCTTAAAAGTTACGGCAGCCGTTGAAATGTACCAGCAAGGCTTGTACGAAGAGTCCTTTGACCTTTGGAAAGAAGTTCTTGACGTTGCAGGAAACTATTATGTTGCACATAAAGGTATCGCCAAAGCCTATTACAAAAAAGGCTTGTGGATCGAAGCCATGGATGCTTATGAAAAAGCCGGTGATGCCGCAGGATACTCCACGGCATTTAACGAGTATCGTCATGAAATCTTCCGCAACAATTTCGTACTGGTTATTTTATGCGGTATTGCAATTATCGTAGTTGTTGTATGGATCTTGAGTCGCTTGAACTGGTTCAGCGAAGACGTTGTGGACTATTATTAAACCAGGGGAGGTATAATTTATGTTTTGGTTACAAAGTATCATTGGGGTTATTTATCATCCTCTTGCTGCTTTCAGTGCCATCAAATACGATAGGGAAGATTTCAAATGGTGGCCGGCCGTTGTACTGTTGTTCTTAATCTTCCCGGTGAGAGTTATTTCGATATATATAACCCACTACCCGGTAGCGAGCTTGTTACCTATTCATGCGAATATACCGCTGGAGCTGTTCAAGTTTTACGTTCCTTTGTTGAGCTGGATGGTGGTTTCTTTTGCCGTAACCTCGATTACGGACGGCGAATGCCATATGAGAGAAATCATAACAGCAACGGCATATTCCATGGTACCGTACATTGTATTTACTCTTCCCATAGCACTTTTGTCCCGCGTATTGTCCGTGACTGAAGTCGGATTCTACAATTTCTTAATCGGTGTTATTTGGGCATGGGTTGCGTTATTATTCATCATCAACGTTATGGTAATGAATTCGTATTCCTTAGGTAGAGCATTATTTACGGTATTTTTAAACATCGTAGGTATAGCATTCCTATGGTGCATTATCTTACTGCTGTTGGCTTTGATTTCTCACTTTGCTACCTTTGTTGAGGACTTGGCATTTGAGATTAAATATCTATTATTTAAGAGTTAAGGAGGGAATTGGATGAAAAAGAGAATCATTTCGCTAATAATTGCCATTTGTTGTGTTCTCTCCATTGTCGTTGTCCCGACGGAATCGGCAAAGGCAGCACCTTCCAATTTGCCGAACGGGTACACATTGATCGGCTCGTCGGAGAATTTGAACCTGTACTATCATTCCGGATGGGAGTCTTTCGCAATTGAAGACAAGAGAAACGGATTTGTTTGGGAGAGCAATATAAGTGAAGAAAATCCCCTTCAGGAAGGTATAACCGGTGCAAACTGGAAAAGTGAAGCAAAGAGATCTTTTAAAATCTCATATGCGAACGTTGAAGTTATTAAGAACATTAACTGGGATAAGGATAAATATACATTAGTAACGGAAAAACTTGATAACGGTCTTAAGCTGACATACGATTTTACGGATTACAAGATAAGAATGGCCATATACGTATATCTAGAAGACGATGCTTTGACAATCGATATTCCCATAGAGGAGCTCGCTGAATACGGCGATACCTATGGTTTTGCCAACATCAAAGTCTTCCCGTATTTCGGAGTCGCTCATCCTTCCGAAGACGGATATGTTTTCTATCCGGACGGATCCGGTGCGCTATACAACTTTAACGAAAGAATGAGCGTATACGCAACGGAATACAGATGGAGCGTTTACTACGATGACAGCTTGGATTTCGAGGCCATCGATACGAAGTACAAGGATAACAACCAAAAAACTTTGATGCTGCCCGTATTCGGTGTAAAAAGAAACGACAATGCTTACGTCGCTGTCGTGACAAAGGGTGATGAAGACACAAGATTATTTTTCAATCCCGCCTACAGAAGGTTGTACGGAAACTACATTTATGCCGACTTCGTTTACAGACGTCTCTTCCAAGACGCTCGTTTTAACGTGAAAACGCCTTTGAACTACGTACAAAAAGACAGAGTGAATTCATCCAGACAGATCAAATACTTCTTTACGGTAGGCGATGAAGCAAACTACAGCGGCATGGCCAAAAAGGTAAGAGAGTATTATATTTCTTCCGGTTGGATGGCAAGCAAGATACAACAAGGTGATCCGGTTCCCATGCAAATAGACTTGTTTATGGGAATAACCGAGGATCGTCTTTTGGTGGACAAATACATCAAAATGACCACCTTCGAACAAGCGATTACGGTTTTAGAAACCTTAAAAGAAGCCGGCGTCGATAACATGTTCGTACTCTTAGACGGATGGAATAAGTACGGATACGGAGAATTTGCTCCGACCCATTACCAGCTTCATATCGGATTAGGCGGAGCTCCGAAGCTTAAGAAATTAACGAAATACGCAATTGATAACAATATCATATTAGGTCTGAAAGCGGACTACGTCAATGCCTATGCATCGACACCGGGATATAACCGAAGAGCGGATTTGATTTATGACTTGAACAACATTCTCATGTCATGGAGAGGTCAGTTCTTGTTTGACCCGATCCGTTCCTACAACTTGTTCTTCAGGAAATTCGTTCCGAAGGCCGTTAAACATAATATTCGAGCCATCGGTTTTGAAGATATGGGTATCAAGTTGTACTGCAATTACAAAGACGGAAAGATCGTCAATCGCTACGATACGGCGGATCGTTGGGCTATGTTCGGTACTGACGTTCAGAAATTAGGAATGAAAGCGGCCTACGAAGGCGGTAATGCTTACTTGTTAAATACAGCCGACTACTTATACAATATACCGTACGAAGACAGCGGTTTCTTCATTACGGACCAGACCATACCGTTCTATCAAATGGTTGTTCACGGATCGGTGCCGTATACCACATTCCCCGGCAACTTGTCCTACGACTACGAGTGGATGAAGCTAAAATGGTTAGAATTTGGCTGCTATCCTTACTTTGAATTATCTTACCAGCCGACGGACTTGTTGATGAACATTGAAGACAATGAAATCTTCAGTTCTTACTACTTAGCATGGATCGAAGACATTGTAGGAACCTATAAAGAGTTCCAACAAATGAAAGATATTTACAACAGCTATATTTTGGAACACGAAGTTGTTGAAAAAGACATTTTGAACTATGAGTTGGTAAGGGTTGAATACAGTAACGGAAGCACCATTCTTATCAACTACAATCCGGAAACAGACAAGACTTATAACGGAATAACAGTTCCTGCAAAGAGTTATGTTGTAGTTAAAGGGGGTACTAATTAATGAGAGTAGATTTTAGAAAGCGGCAAGCGATCCAGGGGCTGATACTGGTATCTCCATGGATTATTGGTACCATTCTGTTTTTCCTGTATCCTGCTTACGAAACGATAGCATTAAGCGTTTCGGAGCTGGAATCCATTAAGGGATTGCAGAAGGTATGGCTGGGATTTGATTACTACCGCAACATTTTATTCGAAAGTATAGCCTATATACCTCTGTACCAGAGAGTTTTCAAGGAAATGTTGATCAGAACGCCTCTCGTCGTCGTTTTCTCCTTGTTCATTGCTATACTGCTTAACTTGGACATTAAGGGCAGAGGTATTCTCAGATCCTTGTTCGTACTCCCGTTCTTGCTGGGTTCAGGTTTTATCATGCAGCAAATAATGAACCAAGGTTTGCAGGACGAAATGGGTGAAACGGCAATGGGAACAGACACGACTAGCGTGACCCGAGGTACCATCCTCATTCCCAGAGAAGTTCTCTACTATTTAGGACCGAACGTATCGAACATCGTTATGCAGTTCTTGGCCCGTATTACGGAGGTTCTTTGGAAGTGTCCCGTTCCGATTATCCTGTTCTTAGGGGGCTTGCAATCTATTTCCGGTTCCTTGTACGAATCGGCGAAGGTTGACGGAGCAACGCAATGGGAAATGTTCTGGAAGATTACGCTGCCCATGATCGGTGAAATCATATTGGTTTCCATTATCTATACTTTGATCGACATGTTTACCGAATCCACGAACGTAGTTATGACAACGATTCATTCTCAGGCGTTTAGAAGCACTAGATTCGAGTTTGCAGCTGCGCTAGCGTGTGTCTATATAGCCATCATATTGGTATTAATCGGTGTTATATTCGGTATCGCTGCTTTGATCAGAAGATCCGGTAATAAGTAGAGAGGAGGTTATGTAAATGAGTTTCTTCAAAAGAACTAAAACTCAGCAACAAATAGATCTGGAATTGGCCATGCAAGCTGCAAAAATTCATGAAATTAGCGGATGGCAAAAACTGAAGCATGCATCTACATGGAAACACATCATATTCCGATTCTTCACCTATATATTGCTGTTTTCAATGGCTTTCGTTTTCCTATATCCGTTCCTCTTCTTGTTAACGGACTCCGTTAAATCGTTGGCCGACCTGACGGACATTACCGTTAAGTGGATTCCCACAAGAGGACTAAGATGGGCGAACTATAAATATGCATGGCAGGAATTAAGAGGACCGGTTACGCTGCCTAACTCGCTGTACATGACTGCAGTTGCAACCTTAATCCATGTTATATCCTGTTCGTTTATCGGATACGGATTCGCAAGATTCCACTTTAAAGGTAGCAATCTGTTATTTGGAATACTCGTATTGGCGATGGTTATTCCGTTACAGGTTATGATGATACCGTCCTTCATTTTGTACAGCAACGTGTTCGGATGGACCAACTCCATGAAACCGATTTTGATTCCGTGTATATTCGGATACGGTCTAAAAGGAGGCTTGTATATCTTTATCTTCCGACAATTCTTCATTAACTTGCCGAAGGAATTGGAAGAAGCGGCATACATCGACGGATGCGGATTTATTCAGACTCACTTTAGAATCATTCTGCCTATATCCAAATCCTCCATCTTGGTTGTATCCATTCTGTCCATGGTCTTCCACTGGAACGACTATACGGAACCGAATATGTACTTGACCAATCCGAAAATTCGAATTTTCCCGCAAGGGTTGCCCGGATTGTACAGAATGGCGGTACAAATGGTTGACGACTTAGGATATGTTATCGACAAATCCATTTACAACCAAGCGACGGCTTCGGCAGGTGCCGTGCTAAGCT
>JAAYHZ010000117.1 GCA_012744235.1 Clostridiaceae bacterium | reverse complement strand
CCGTTACCGTGGGCGTCGGAGGCGTTCTTATGGTGACATCCGGTCTTACCCCCGGAGCGTTAACGGTGTTTGCCAACTATTCCAGGCACTTTTCCATGCCCGTAAACACCATTTCCCAGCAAATGACCTCTATTTTTGCAGCATTGGCCGGAGCCGAACGTGTTTTTGAAGTCATGGACCAACCTCCGGAAGAACCGGACAAAGAAGACGCAAAGACCATGGAAAACATGAAAGGCCACGTAATCATGAAGGACGTAACCTTCGGGTACATAAAGGACAAGATCGTTTTAAAGAACATCAACCTTTACGCCAAGCCCGGTCAAAAGGTTGCTTTCGTAGGTTCTACGGGAGCCGGGAAAACCACCGTTACCAATTTGCTGAATCGCTTTTATGACATATCCCAAGGCTCCATTACCATTGACGGGGTGGATATTAAAGACATTAAAAGAGACGAGCTTCGGAAGAACATCGCCATGGTATTGCAGGATACCCATTTGTTCACCGGAACCATTATGGAAAACATTCGATACGGTCGATTGGATGCTACCGACGAAGAAGTCATAGAAGCGGCAAAAACCGCCAATGCCCACGGCTTTATCGAGCGGTTGGAAAAAGGCTACGATACCGTTATCGAAGGAGACGGCGCCAACCTTTCCCAAGGCCAGCGGCAGCTTCTCAATATCGCCCGAGCCGCCCTCAGTAAAGCACCCATATTGGTGCTAGACGAAGCCACGTCATCGGTGGATACCCGAACGGAAAAGCAAATCGAAAAGGGAATGGACAGCTTAATGAAAAACCGCACCACCTTTGTCATTGCCCACAGACTGTCTACCGTTCGAAATGCCAATGTGATCATGGTTTTAGAGCAAGGGGAAATCATCGAACGCGGTACCCACGAGGAACTGCTTGAACTAAAGGGAAGGTATTACGAGCTGTATACCGGAATGAGAGAATTGGAATAAAAAATGAAAAGCAAATCCGCCGAAAGTATGGGGGATTTGCTTTTTTTATTATACCGGTGTAAAAACACTTTTCGGAGCTCTGCATAAAGGACAGGTCCAGTCTTCAGGCAGATCGTTGAAGGAAGTTCCGGGCTTGATGCCGTGCTCCTCGTCCCCTTCTGCCGGGTCGTAAATATATCCGCAAATGGGACAACGATATTTCGGATATCCCGAAGCCGCTTCTTTTTGTAAGCTTCCTTCCTCCTCCGGTCCCCGATATGTCGGCGCCGTTTTGGGAGCCGTCCCTTTTTTCACTTCGTGATAATAGGCGTAGGTTAATGGCTTGTCCTTCTTAAACACCATCGCGTCAATCACATCCCCAATAAACATGGTATGGGTGCCTACGTCTACCGTTTGCTTCACATTGCACTCCAAATACCCGAGGCAGTGGTCGATGATAATGGGGGATCCTCCTTGCGCGTTGATATAATCGAGTCCGGCAAACTTATCCGTGTCGCGTCCGCTTTTAAATCCGAACAAACCGATAATATCCATGGGGGTATCCGTTGAGAGTATGCATACTCCGAATCGTTTGGCCCTCATAATCATTTCATGGGTTAAATTTTCTTTGTTGATGCATACGGTAATGGTTTTCGGCTCCGCCGTAACCTGAAAAACCGTATTGGCTATTTGTCCGTTGATTCGATCTTGATCGCGTACCGTTATGATATAGAGTCCGTACGTTATGTCATAAAGCGCTTTGTCATCCATAAAAGAATTCCTTTCTCCGTCTGACATTTATTGTTCATCTATATAGTATCATTTTCCTTGCCGGAATTCTATATAAAATAAGCGGAAGATACCCATTGTCCCTATATCTCACCGATCGGTTATGGTACAATTGCGTTAAACAAAAATAGAAAGGAAGAGATCTTTGCATATGAAAGGAAAAACGGCAGTGGTAACCGGCGGAGCAAAAGGAATCGGAAAAAATATTTGCGACGCTTTTCGAAGGGAAGGAGCCAATGTCTGCGTAATTGACGTGCTTCCCAATGACTATTTCGTTGGCGATATCGCCGATGAGAAGACTCTTGTGGCATTTTCTCAAAAAGTGATTCAAGACTACAACAAAATCGACTTTTTAATCAACAACGCCTGCTTGACAAAAGGAGGCATCCATACCTGCAGTTATGACGATTTCAATTACGTTCTTCGCGTCGGCGTAACGGCACCGTTTATGTTAGCCAAATTATTTAAAGATCACTTTAATCCGGGAGGCTGCATCGTAAACATTTCTTCAATCCGGCACATGATGAGCCAAGCGGATACGGAAAGCTACACGGCGACAAAAGGAGCCATCACCGCATTAACCCACGGATTGGCCATAAGCCTTGCCGGGAAAGTGCGGGTAAACGCCATTTCTCCCGGTTGGATCGATACAACCTACGGCGTTTTCAGTGAGGAAGACAACAAGCAGCATCCCGTTGGCCGCATAGGGCTTCCGGAAGACATTACAAACGCCGTCATGTTTCTCTGCAGCGATAAAAGCGGTTTTATCACCGGGCAGGATATAACGATTGACGGCGGCATGTCAAAACTCCTAATCTATCATAACGAGTGCGGCTGGACATATAACAAGTAGCTAAGCATCGATCTCCGTATCTTTTTTACCCTTTTTACGTTGTCGGACGCATTCGGTCAAAAGGTATTCGATTTGTCCGTTGATGGAGCGAAATTCTTCGGCGGACCATTGGGCAAGCTCTTTCCACAGGGATGACGATATTCTTAAAACGATTTGCTTTTTTTCATCGTTTTCGTTTTTCAAGATCATCATCCCCCTTTTCTTTCTTAATAAAGCGATCCACTGTTTACCACCGGTTGCGCATCCCTGTTACCGCAAAGAACCACTAACAAATTGCTAACCATGGCAGCCTTTCTTTCTTCGTCCAATTCCACTATACCGTTTTCGCTGAGCTTGGACAAAGCCATTTCCACCATCCCGACGGCTCCTTCTACGATCATTTGCCTTGCGTCGATGATTGCCGAAGCTTGCTGTCTTTGAAGCATCGCCGCCGCAATTTCCGGAGCATAAGCCAAGTGGGTGATTCTGGCTTCCAAAATCTCCAGTCCCGCGACCTCCACTCTCGCTAGAATATCCATCGCCAATCGATCGGAAACCTCTTGGCTGCTGCCCCTTAGCGATTTTTCATTGTCCTTGTCACCGGATACATCGTAAGGATAAAGCCTTACAATGTTTCTTAAAGCCGCATCGCTTTGAATGGATAAAAACTCGGTGTAGTTATCCACGTTGAATACCGCTTTCGCCGTGTTTACTACTCTCCAAATGACCACAATTCCGATTATAACGGGATTGCCCAATAAATCGTTGACTTTTTGCTTGTCGTTATTCAATGTAACGGCTTTTAAAGATATGACCTTTCTTCTGGTTAAAGCGCTAAGGTCCGTTGCCATAGGCTGGCTTTTTGCCGTGGGAAGGACCTGCTCCGGTATGATTTTCCCGGAAGAGGTGGCTTTCAAAGCAGGATTGACAGCCGTAACAAAAGGATTGACAAAGTAGAAACCCGCTCCTTTTAATGTACCGTAGTATTTTCCGAAAAGAGTAAACACATACGCTTCGTTCGGGCCTAAGACCTTTAAACCGGCAAACAATACGGGACCGACTATGAAAGCATATAAAGAACCGACCACAATCAATATGACCCATCCCGCTCCGCCGCCTTCTTCAAGCCGGACGGCGCTGACGACGAATAAAGCGAGGAATCCGATAATCAACACAATATTCAGCAGCAACATCATCATACCGTTTGTATGTTTTGCCTCGATCTCTTGATATTCCGTCATTTTTCCTACTACCGAATTGTTTTCCATATG
>JAAYHZ010000116.1 GCA_012744235.1 Clostridiaceae bacterium | reverse complement strand
TATGTCATTAGTGTAATTTTACGAGTGTAAGAATGAGCTTTTTGCAGTAGAATCATATTATCGGTATTCGCCGAAAATTTGCATGCTTTGCACGAGAGACGCATCATGGGTTTCTTTCAGTTTCCAATGAAGATCTTCTAACAATTCAAAGGTAATGTCCTCATTAAAAAAGTTTATAATTAGGAAATCCGAGCGTTGTCCTTGGATGATTGCATCGGAAAATCTCGTTAATCTGTATTCTTCCAAGAACTTATCTCTGTTGGTCCGATTTTTGAAAAAATCCATGAAGGCTTCGGCATAATCTTTCATGTATCTTATATCGTTTTTGCTTTCGAATATAAAATTCTTGAGTATTTTGTCTTTGATATATACGGCATCGCCGATATCGCCTATGAGTGAAAAGCCTTGGGTCATCATACCGGATCCGGTACCTATCGGAACAATCTGTTTAAAGCTTACCTTACCGTCTCGACGAATCACTCTTTTCTCCCGGTCGTATTCGCAATTGACGCCGTCGATACCGTAACCGAGCAATCTTCGAGCTTCATCGTCGGAAAGAAGCCAATCGATATATTGCAACGCAAGCTGCTTTTCCTTGCATTGATTGCCGATGACAAAATAAATCAATTGGGAGGGCAGGTTGTAATCCTCATACAAAGGGATAATAAGGTATTCGTTAAGAAGGTCTGTCAGTTTATTATGAATCATGAATTCCATTTCGACGGCGATTAACTTATCGATCGCCGCATCGATCCGGTTATTTATAAAACTCTTTACATACTTTTGCCAATTCGTTTGCAAACCCAAATCGGCAACCTCCCTCTTTACCGCAATTAATTGATCCCATAAATCCGTTTCATCGATGCGGTACACTCTTCGATCGGATCCGTCGGATTTCATAAGGTATATGTAAGGAAGCTCCCCGAACAGGCTGAAATAACATGCTTTAGCAACTTCACGGCTTAAAATGCTTTCGGAAGACACATAGACCTTATTCATTTGATCCGTTCGATTTTCCGCAATTTTCTTGCATAGATCGTAAGCGGATTCCCAATCCACGATTTCATAATCCGCGTACTGTTCGGCAATCGATTTTCGAATAATTAAAACGGGAACGTACTCCAAAAACTCATCGGGAATAACAATGCCCAAATGCTCTCCGTTAATTTCAGAAAGCTTTTTAAATTCAGGATATTTGTCGTAGAACAAAGAGATGTACGGGGTTTTCTCGTTGATGTAGGAAGATATGTCCTCGACATATCCGTTGTCGTAATACGAGAAAAGCATATCGTTATATATATAGGCTTGTAAGCCGTCTTGCCCTTCATAAAAACGAATACCGAATCTTCCTCTTACAAAGCTAATGTCCGGAGCGTCTTCCTTCCATAAAGGTTCTTGGGAATAACTGTCGGAATTAACGATACGGATCGTAACCCCGAGAACGGACCGGCTTAAGTCGTTCAGCTTGTTTATGATATTGGAATCTTCATTGGATAGTGTTCTTCCGAGATATGCGGTAAATTCCACGTTTTTCATCAGCGGATTGTATTCTACGGTCTTGTCGGGCATGGATACTTCGAAGCCGTTAGGGTTCGAGGATTCGCAGCCGGAAGCGATTAAAATGAGGAGCAAGAGAACTACGGTACAAAAAAGCATCTTTTTCATAATTTACCTCGCTAATCTCGTAGTGCTTTATAAATACATATAAGCGAAAAAAGATAATAACAAATAAGTTCGCCCTGAGATCCACACCGTAAAACAATAGAACAAATTATCATATGATATCTTTTATATTATTTGTTCTCTATATTGCCATTATATAGCAGTATATAAATATGTCAATACAAGCCTATTCCATTGCTTTCCGATAAGCTTTCATTCGTTTTCATTTGCATGCATGCTCTTTAATTTCCGTTCGGTTAATCCCTTGTATTTATTTCCACGAGTGCTATAATGGATGAAGTTAAAATTTATATATTTTATATATACTGTTTTTTAACTTAACGAATGAAAGGATTTGCATATGGTTTTTTCCAGCTTGGAGTTTTTGTTCTTGTTTTTACCGATTACATTGCTTTTGTATTATGCCGTTCCAAAAAAGTATCTTAAGTGGCGAAACGTTGTACTTTTAATAACCAGCCTTATATTCTACGGTTGGGGCGAACCGATATATGTCTTTCTCATGATAGCCACCATTACCGTAGACTATATCTGCGGATATTACATCGACAAATACCTTGATACGAATCCCGGAAAAGCCAAAAGAGTATTGATAACGGCGGTTGTCATTAATTTGAGTATTCTGGGCTTTTTTAAATACTACGATTTTTTAGTAAGCAACTTAAGACGCATCCCCGGACTGGAAGGATTGCCGCTTTTAAATCTTAGCCTTCCCATCGGAATTTCCTTCTACACCTTCCAAGCCTTAAGCTATGTTATTGACGTTTACCGACGAGATGCAAAGGTTCAAAAAAATATCGCCACCTTCGGCGCTTACGTTACTTTGTTTCCTCAGCTGATCGCAGGTCCCATCGTGCGCTATAAAGACGTGGACAAGATGCTTCGAAAGCGGGACGAAAACATCCCCTTGTTTGCATCGGGAGTTCGAACATTTTTAGCCGGGTTTGCAAAGAAAATTTTATTAGCTAATGTAGCCGGGGAGATTTGGAACGCCCAAGCGGCTATTCCCCTTGATCAAAGGACGGTAGCGGGAGCATGGCTCGGTCTTATCTGTTACGCCTTTCAAATCTATTTCGACTTTTCAGGCTACTCCGATATGGCCATCGGTTTGGGAAAAATGATCGGCTTTAAGTTCCTTGAGAACTTTAATTACCCTTACATAGCCCGCTCCATCACGGATTTTTGGAGACGCTGGCATATGTCCTTGTCTACTTGGTTTCGAGAATACGTCTATTTTCCCTTAGGCGGAAGCCGCTGTTCGACAATCGTTAATATCCGCAACCTTTTAGTAGTTTGGTTCCTTACGGGATTGTGGCACGGAGCAAGCTGGAACTACGTCCTTTGGGGTTTATACTATTTCGTCCTTCTGGTTATTGAAAAGCAATTGCTTCAAAAATTCCTATCGAAGCTGCCGGCATTTTTCCAACATTTTTATACGCTGTTTTTCATTCTTTTCGGATGGCTTTTATTCGTATTTGAGGATCTATCCGCCGGCATGAAGTATTTGGGCAACATGTTCGGTGTAGGCACCGTAGCATCGTTTACGCAAATAGACATCTATAATATTGTCCGTTTGCTGCCGTTTATCGCCGTATGCGTTATTGCCTCTACACCGCTTCCGAAAAGATTGTTTTACAGGCTGTACGAAAAATATACATGGGTTCGTGCCCTTGCCTATACGGCCGGAGTTTTGGTTTTTGTGTTGGGATTATCCTACCTGGTGGATTCTTTCTACAATCCCTTCCTGTACTTTCGATTTTAACGGATATAAAGATATCGTTTGCAAAGGAGAACGTTTGGTACCATGAACAAAAGACCTGAAAAAAATACGGACCAAGAGATCCTGTTGGACTTACAAATAAGGTGCGCCGCAAAAACCCCTGCCGTCGAGAAGCTGACGGTGTTTACGTTCCTTTTGTTGATTTTTGTCTTGGCAATCCTCTTTTTCATTCTTCCCGACAAAGCCTTTTCGGAACAGGAAAATCGCGCCCTTCAGCAGGCTCCCAAAATTTCGTACTCGGAAAAGCCTTTAGGAAGGCTTTTAGACGGAAGCTACACCGCCGATATTGCAAAGTATTACGCCGATCAGTTTCCTGCCCGTGATCTTTTCATAGGCGTTAAAGGCTTTACGGAAATAGCCCTCGGGAAAAAGGAAAACAACTCCGTACTGCTTGCAAAAGACGGATATTTAATCACCCGACCCTCCGACCCCGATTACGAAGCGCTGGAAGAGAATTTGGCCTCCGTCGCCGATTTTGCGGATTTGATGAAACGGATGGACATACCGGTGACTCTTGCCGTCATCGGTCGCACTTATGAAGCGATGAGTAGCTATCTTCCGGATTCCTTCCCTAAAGACCTTACAAACCGGTCTTGGGATTACGTACAATCCGTTGCGGACGGCAGCCAAAGCTTGCATTATGTTAACCTGTTAGAGCCCTTAAAGTCCATGATCGATAACGGACAAGCGCCCCGTCCCATATACTACCGAACCGCCCACCACTGGACCACGTTAGGTGCCTATTACGCTTACGCAGAAATTATAAATTCCTTCGGGCAAAAGAATTTACAGCCTGTTCCGCTTTCTAAGTTTACAATCGAAAATGCATCGACAAGCTTCTACGGCACTACTTGGAGTAAGGCCGGCATGAAATGGATCAAGCCCGATGTTATGGAATATTTTCGATACGAGGGCGATAATGATTACATAACGACGATTGAAGATACCGGGCAAAGCTTTACCGGCTTTTACGACCGAAGCTATTTAAGCAAAAAAGATAAGTATTCTTCCTTCCTCTCCGGAAACAACGGAAGAACGGATATCCTTCGCGCCGACGGTCAAAAACGGGAAAAGCTTTTGGTTATGAAAGACAGCTTCGCTCATTCCATGATACCGTTTTTGGCCATGCACTATGACCTTGTGGTTCTCGACCTTCGCTATTATTCCGAATCCGTTCCAAAACTGGTATTAAAAGAAGGTATAAGCCGTGTACTGATTATCGGTAACATGGAAAACCTTTGCCAAACTCCCGTTTACGGAAACCTCTATTACGGAGCCGAACAAGCGTTGGATGCATATAACCGCAGCTTTTATCCTATCCGCGACATCCGGGTTAACGGAAACTCCATTGAAAACTATACCATTGCATATCCCGATATACCGGAATATGAAAAAGCCGCGTCGCTTTTGCACGATGCAATCCTTGAAAAAACGGGATTCGACTTGAATACGATGATCCTAAAAGAATATGATGATATTGATCGAGCCATCGTTTTGTCCGATACGGGTTTGTCCGCAGAGGGCTTGGTTAAGTTCTCGGTGGATGGGAACAATCTTACGATTTGTTCAACCGCACAAGAGGGCATCATCGGAGCCGTAGAAACGTTTATAGATACATATTTAAAAGAAGGCACGGGAGCCTTCAATTTCCCGGCCGACTATGTTTACACGGATTTGTCCGGCGAATTTGCAATCATCATGCCGGAGTAAGACTTTTTAAAGCATATATTTGGAAAGGAGCAACCTATGATTCGAATACGGAGCACTGCGCTTCTTCTGATATTGACAATTATCATCGCTTTTACGGGATGTACGGGCCGACAGCAAAATAATGGCGAGCCTGTTGAGACTCACGAACCGAAAAACGTCGACATTCCCGTAACGGCAACGGAACTTCCCGACTTATCGGCAAAGGAAATTGCCGATGCGATTATGTCGATTTTTGAAGAACAAGAGCTTTCGCCTATGACTCGGTATTTCTACGGTGCAAAGGAAGGGACTCCGGAGTACTTCGAACCGGAACGCAGCGGATGGCTGATTACGGGAAAAATGAATACCGATCCCGTCATGGATTCTTTGTCCGATTACGCCTTTTATGTACCGAAGGGCTGGTACGCTTTTGAAGTGGACGTCCTCAAGCTCAAGGATTCGGCCGATCTATCGAAAGCGATTGCGTATTTGGAGGCGCGCCAAAAACGCCAAAACGGCCCCGACCTTGAGTTCTACAACCCTACGGACCTGCCGCTCATTCGAAACGCTTCCATATTCGCCGTCGGCAATTATGCCATTATGCTGGCAACGAGTGATAATGACAAGGCACGGCAAGTCGTCGCCGATTTGTTCGAAGGAAAAGCGCAGCTTAGGACCGACATTGTAACGGACCCCGTTGATGAAGAACAGATTAAAGGATATGACTTTTCGGAAGCTTCGGAAGATATTGTACAAATACCGTCCGTAAACAATATCGACATTACCATGTTGGAGCCCGAGTCAAAGAAAGACTTGCCTCCCGACCAAATAACCGCCATTCCGGAAATCACGGTTTCCAAATACACCCACAATACCATGTTCCTTTTGGGAGGTACTTGCGAGGAAGGTGCCGTTATCCGGGTTCGCGGCGGTACGGAAGAGATCAATTCCCGAAGCGACTACGGTGATTGGCTGGTAGAAGTGCCTATCGATCCCGAAAAGCCTTCTACCCTGTACCTGACGGCCGAAGTCTCCGGTAAAGAAGAAAGCGATACCGTAAAATTCATCGTACGGCCTCAAGAAGGCATCACCTTGTACGAGGACAGCGGTGTTTTCGGTGTGGTGGTGGGAAACGACTATTTTACTTGGTTCCAAGACTGCATCCCCACCTTTACCGGCAGCAATCTGCTAAAAGAAAATGAAATCGAAAACTTAAAAAGCCGTTACGCCCGAAAGGTTGAGAATTTACGTTCCCGTGACTTGGACACCGAAATTATTATTCTCATGGTTCCTTCACCCATGCGAATCTACGCGGAACATGTTCCCTCCTATATTCAGCAAACCGACGGGATCACCTTGACCGACCAATTCAATGAAGCCATGAAAGAAGCGGGTATTACCGTCATCGACCTTCGCGACGTTATGTTCGCTCATAAATACGATCCGTTTAAGATATTCCACCGTACCGACTCCCACTGGAGCGAATACGGCGCTTATTTCGGCTATATCGAATTGATGAATTACATCGCCAAGAAGTTCCCTGATGCCGCTCCCCGGCCGGCTTCCGACTTTGAGTTTTATAACAAAAAGGTTAACTACGGGGACATCTACGCTACTTTAGGCTTAGGGCGTACGGAGCTTAAGGAATACTCCGTATTTGTCAACTTTAAATTCAATCCCCCCGGAGGCTTTCGAAATATCTACAACGGCGACAGCTTGGTTATCGACCACAATGTCACCGGCAAAAGCCACGTAACGGAAAGCAACCTAAGAGGATTGAATCTTCCTACGGCCTATATCATGCGGGATTCCTTCTGCGGTCCCATCTTCAACTTCTTGACGGACCGCTTCTCCGCCATCACATGGCAGGCCATGTGGGATTACACCTTTGATATTTACCGCATTTCGCAAGCCAAACCGGACTATTTGATCTACATAATCAACGAGCGGAATATCAAGAACATTATGTATGAATAAAGTATAAGCCGTATTTCATTGAAGAAATACGGCTCTTTCTATTTACATATATTTAAATTACATATGTTTAAAGCGTCAGGATACGAGGTTTTAAGGTCAGGGATTCGGGTGAAACGGTAACAAGCATTGCATAAATACGGTCCGGGGTTTCGACAAGCCCGGGAAGGGTCGTATAGCAAATTCCGTCGGATACGCTTTGGTAGCCGCTATGCATGTGTCCTTGAAAAACCGCCGTAACCTTACCGGTTTTTGCGAATATTTTCCGCACCGAACATGCATTTCTTAAGTTATGAGGGTCATAAACACCGGAAAAATTGTCTAAAAGCGAATGAGAGAATACGATCGCCCGGTCTTCTTGAGCATTCATTAATGTCTTCTCAATCCATTCCAGCTGCTCTTCGGAGACATAGGTTTTTGTCCATTCGCAAGGTCCCCCTTCGGAATCGATGCCGCTCGGAAGACCTTCTTCATTGTAGTTGGTGTCCAGTACCAAAAACAATACTCCTCCGAAAGAAAATGCATAATATCCTCGATCATCCGGATAATTCCAAAGACGAGTGAGGAAGCTTCGGGATACGGCGTGTACATCATGGTTACCGATTACAAAGTGACAAGGAAATCCTCCGTATAACAAGGCGGCGGTTGCGTCCTCGCATTCTTTGGCTGCATTCGGACTTCCTTCGACCATATCTCCCAAGCATACGGCAAAGGAAACACTTTCGTTTTGAAAAATCTCGGTACATCTACGTATTTTTTCTAAAGAATTCGAGTAGAAGCGACTTCCTCGGGAAGGAATTTCTCCGTATTGCGGGTCCGCAATTAATCCGAAGGTAAATGTTTTCACGGCACTTGCCTCCTTTATCAAAGATTCCCTTTAAAAAGATGCGGTGTGCACCCTAATGCGGTTATCCGCGGATGAATGATTCCGTCGTTTTCCTCGAAATTAACCGTTGTTACGGATGAGGTTGCAATGAAAAAGGATCTCCAGTAAAACGTAGCGGGCATGTTTGTAAGGATACCAAGCAGGGCAAAGCCGAATCCCAAATGGCAAAAAAGTGCGATGTCCCCGTCTTTAAGCGGACCATCGGCGGTAAAAGCGCCGTTGTTGTATGTAATGCCCTCAAGTGCCAGAAAGTCCTTAAGCCCTGAATGGATTTCGGCGAATTTTTCTTCTCCTATAGGCGGCTGAAAAATCGGATCCTTTAACCATCCGCCCGGATACCTTTCGCAGGCGGCCAGACGCTCGGGCTCGGCATTCCAT
>JAAYHZ010000015.1 GCA_012744235.1 Clostridiaceae bacterium | reverse complement strand
CGTTACAAGAACGAAGACGCCGGTTATTAGGTAATAAAATACGGATTTTCTCATTTTCCCGCCCTAGCTTTTATTTTTAAATACAAAATTTCTGTTTAGCAAATATCCGGTCCCGGTATAAAAAAGCATACCGACTATGATCCCTATAATCTCCATCGTTCCGATAACATCGATAAATACATACTGGATCACTTGAACCAACAGCATGAGAGACAGCGTCACGCCGAGGAATTTTGCCAGCATGACTTTAACGTCTCCTTTTGTCCCTTTAAAAGTAAATCGATTGTTCATGTAAAAACTGAATAGTATAGCCACAATATATCCGATTGCGGTATAGATGGAATAGTGAACCCCGGTAAGACTGACCAAATACGTGACAAGAGAAAATACCGCCGTGTTTGCAACCCCCACCAAGCCGTATTTTACCATGGTTAACAATTCCGTTTTGTAATTATTCTTTACCCATTCAATGATGTTCATTTGTTACCTTCCTGCCGCTCCTCATCCGTAGTAATACTCGTGTGATATTCGTTGATAAAGTACAAAGGTCTCTTTTTCGTTTCTTTGAATATTCGGCCGATATATTCTCCCATGATACCGATAAAAACCATTTGCAATCCGCTAAAGAGTAATACCGGCAAGATCACCCAAGACCAAGGGGCGATAGTCTTGTCGGGCATGAGAGCTTGTACAATTAAAACCAAGAGCATAACAAAGGCCGCTCCGCAAAGAAGAAGTCCCGTAAAACCTGCCAGCTTCAATGGCAAAACCGACATGGATGTTATACCGTGGAAAGCGTGCAGTAGCATTGCCCTTAAGTTATACTTGGTTTTTCCCGCTGCCCTTTCCTCACGGTCGAACAAAATTTCTTTCTTTTTAAATCCGATCAGGCTGTACATTCCTTTCGTATAGCGTTCGGATTCACGGCATTCCATTAAGGCATTTAATGCTTTTCTGCTTAAGAGTCTAAAATCCCCGGTATCCTTTAAAACCGGTATGTAGGCGATTTTCGCCAAGAGGCTCCAATACCATTTGGACGTTAATTTTTTAAATGCCGATTCGCCCTTTCGAGTTCTTCTTTTGGCATAGACATCATCGTACCCGTTCCTCCATTCCCTCACCATATCCTTGATGAGCTCCGGCGGGTCTTGCAAATCCGCATCCATGATAATGACCGCGTCTCCCTTGACATGGTCAAAGCCTGCCGCCATGGCGATTTCTTTTCCGTAATTGCGAGAAAGGTCGATATAGGATACACGGGGATCGGAACTTGCCAATTCTTTTAATATCTGTAGGGTTCGGTCCTTGCTACCGTCATTGATAAACAGCAATTCAAACTCTTCGTCGATATCCTTAATCACGTTACATACTCGGTTATAAAACAAGCCCAATACTTCTTCTTCGTTATATGCCGGCGCTAATATCGTAATCAAAAAGAATCCTCCTGGTATAATAGTAAAGATATACTCTTAGAGAAATCGACCTAAACTATATCTTTAAGCAATATTCTATACCCAACGGCAACAAAAATGCAACAAATTACATTTATAGTCTAACCATATCCGCGGTGTATAAACAAATAAGGAATGAATGGATATTTAAGAAGGATTAGACGTCCTTGTATTGCTTCAGTTTTCGTTTATAAATAATTTTTCCGATAAACGTTTCATTCAGTATGAATCTTTTAAATTCCTTTGACGTAACCTTTTCGTAATCGCTGCTCTTTTTTACACTCCGTAATGCCAAAACGCCCGTCAAGGCCATAGTCAAGAAAGAGATGAAAAAGAGAAGCTTGAATTGTGCGTATTCAAAAAGGCCGTATAAAAAGGGTGTCGCTTCGATTATGTCTTTTAAAAAGCCTCCGATCATCGGAGCAATCAATATCACTACCCCTACCACGGCAGTATAAAAACCGTCGTAGTATGTTTGACCTTTTTCACTTGCCACGTCAAAACGATATTTATATATGGCAATATTAAAGGTAGGCACAAAAATAGCCAGAATAATATAGGATAAACAGTACCAAAACGGAGCCGTTTTGGCGGTTACAAAGACATAAAACAAGCTAAAGGATGAATGCAGCAAAACACCCAATGCCGTCGGTAGCTTGCTTCCGAATCGATGGACGATTTTCCCTCCGATTCCGTAGGTAAGAAATTGTATGACGTAGCTGATCGTTATTCCTAAAGTAAAGACGCTGTATGACATGCCCATATATTTCAGCATAAATACGCTTAAAAAACTACCGGATATGAAATATGTCAGATAAAAGGCGCCTGCAATTAAATTCAATTTGATAAACTCTTTGTTTTTTATGGGGATAAGAATGATATTCTTCAAATTGATATCTTTTTTATCCATCTTTTTGGTTTCCGGCTCTTGCAGCTTTGATACAATGTATGCTTCTATGCATCCACAGATAAACCCGCACGTAAACATAACGGTAAAGGCTATGTACTTCTTTTCTTCCGGCACCATGTCCACAATGGCTGCGAAAATAATCGGGAAAACAATGTTAAATATCAAGTTGATCTTATTACGCAGTCCGATGTATTTTGCTTGGATGCTTCTTTCCATGGAGTTTATATACAAATTATTAAAGGCTACAGCCAAGATGGCATTGATTCCGAATGCAATACAATACATTGCGATAAACAAAGGCAAGTAATACTTTCTCGATACGATATACGGAATAAATACGACGGCTGTTCTAAAAAAATTAACGAGTACAATCGAAGCAACGACAAAAGGCTTTTTGCTTTTTCGCTTTTCCAGAAACGGACCGGCTAACAGTGAAAATATTCCGAGAATGCTCGGAATCAGAGCAATCATAGCCATGGAATTGTCGGAAAATCCCATGTGCATCATCACACCGGTTAAAAACGCTCCGGAAACCAGAGCCGTTGTCAGTGTTGCCGGCAATAAATGATTGATAAATACTTTAAGATTGTTATAATACTTTGCATTCACTAATGCGGGATCATCACCGAAAATGTATCTATTGAATAAAGCGTTTTTATCCTTCAATTTCTTCATAAATTCTCCGTCGGTATTATAATGATAAGTCCTTAATACAGTAAAAATTTGATTTTTAATTTTGGTCGCAAAAATCAATCATAATACAATAATACATAGGATTCAAATTTATTTCAATGACCGAGGAATTATTATTTTATTCGTAAATTCGCAAAGTAAGTTCTACAGTGGACAAGGCGGTGGATCTTTATTTAATAGGAAAAGTGGTATAGAATTTAACATGAGGAGTTTCTTGCCGGAAAGGGGCAAGTAAAATGGCAAAATCGAATCCCAAAAAAAATAAGCACATGGATTTAAATGATCGTATCGAAATCCAATCATGTTTGAATCATGGAATGACCTTTAAGGCGATAGCAAAGCAAATCGGTAAGGACCGGACCACCGTCTCCAAGGAGGTAAAGAAACATATTACTGTAACCGCCGATCAGCCGGTCAAGATAACCGATAGTAAGGGTACACCCATTGTAAAGCCACCATGCCCGCAACTCATAAAAGCTCCATTCGTCTGTAACGGGTGTAAAAAGAGGCATGCACGTTGCGGACATCAAAAGCAATTATACCTTGCCAAAAATGCTCAAGCGGACTATGAAAAGCTTCTTTCGGAATCACGCGAAGGTATTCCTTTAAGCAAAGAGACGTTTTATGAAAACGATCGCATTATCTCGGAAGGCATAAAAAAAGGTCAACATCTGTATCATATTATACAGACGAATAACCTCGGGGTTTCGCAGGCTACCGTCTACAGGCATCTGCACAAAGGATATCTGTCGGTATGCAAAATGGATTTCCCGAGGGTGGTCAAGTTTAAAGATCGCAAGCAATACCGTGGAGATTCCATACCTAAAGCAGCAAAAATCGGCCGGACCTACGATGATTTCCTTCTGTATATTGAACAAGAAAACATTATGTCTTGGGTAGAGATGGATACTGTAATTGGTCGTATTGGCGGGAAAGTCATTCTGACATTTGACTTTACTTTTTGTAATTTCATGTTCGGGTTGTTGCTAGACGGTAGAACAGCGGCTGAAGTTACTCAAAAAGTGAGTTTACTGAAAGAAACATTATTCAATAACAATTTACGTTTTGGAGACATTTTCCCGCTTCTCGTAACCGACAACGGCGGTGAATTTGCCAATATATCTGCTTTTACTACCGATACGAGCGGTGAAATCGAATCGGCTCTATATTTTTGTGACAGTAATCAAGCCTGCCAAAAACCTCGGGTTGAAAAAAATCACACCTTGTTTAGGGATATAGTTCCGAAAGGAGAATCTTTCGACCATTTTACACAGGAAACTGTCAATTTGATTTTTTCTCATGTCAACTGTGTTAAGCGAAAAATCTTTAACGGGAAATCACCATATGAGATATTTGTTTTCACATATGGCGAAAAAATAGCTTCAATTTTGGGGATATCATACATCCCGGATAAAGATGTAATTCAATCCCCAAAACTACTAAAAACTCACAAGTGAGATTATATCATATACAAAATTAACTATCAATTTAATGCAAGAAATTCCTCAAACTAAAATCCTAATAACCGGAATTTAATTTGAAAAGCTTGTTTTTCGGATTATTTGCTATACTCTTTTTTTCTTTATCGCTAGATGAAAAATCCTGTAT
>JAAYHZ010000115.1 GCA_012744235.1 Clostridiaceae bacterium | reverse complement strand
TAGACTTCATATCCGGATACGGAAAGATCTTCGATTATTTGAAATAAATCAAATTCATCCATATAGAAAGAGGGTTGGAACCAACCCTCTTTTATTTTACATTTATTTGAATTTAAAATATGATCGCTAAGAATTTTGCCGGTTTGCCGTCAAGAGCCTTCATACCGTGAGGTACCGTGGAATCAAAGTACAAGGAATCTCCTTCGTTCAATTCCAGCTCATAACCGTCCAGATAGATCATCATGCGTCCTTCCAACAAATAGTTAAATTCTTGACCGGGATGGCTGTTAAATTCCACCGGCTTGTTCGCCGGGTCGGGTTCTACCGTTACTAAAAACGGTTCGGCTTTTTTACGGATGAAGTTATACGCAAGGCTTTGGTATTTATAGGCTTTCCTGCGTTCTACATTGACGCCCTTTCCTTTTCGAACCAACGTATAGGTATGCAGCTTAGGATCTTGTCCGGTAAGCAGAACCGTCAGCTCGACGTTAAATAATCCGGCTGCCCGATACAGTATCCCTACCGGTATATCCACCTCTCCGCTTTCATATTCTTTATACGTTTCAACCGGAACGTTAAATTCTTTTGCCAACTCTTCAATTGATATGCCGGCAATGTCTCTTAATTCTCTTAATCTGGCGGCGATTTCTTTTATCTGATTCGGCATTGATTGTATCCATCCTTTCACTTTAAATGCTACCCTGAATTTATCATACCATAGGCAAGAGCCAAAATAAAGGGTGTGCATAAAAATACCGCCAAAGTCTTTGCACCGTTAACATAAGGAGAATCATGTGAATATGATATAGAAATACCATATATCGATGAAGGAGATATCAAATATATGACGCAAGATAGAATGGGTCGATACCCCGAAATACCGGAGTTTCCCGTACGTCAAACAGGCTCACGTCAAGAAGGAGATTTGCTTCTTCAAAGAGGAGATCAGCCCGCAAGTACCTTCGGCATGACTCCTGCAGCGCTAGCCGATCCTCCTCCCATACTCAGCAACAATCCGCCTGTTGTTACTTTGGTTTTATATAAAGAAATGTCCGGTTACCCGAACTACGGGAACCCGAGCAGAAACGCAGACATTCTCTATACCGGAAACCGCGGTGCATGGACATTTGACAGTCCTGCATTCTTAATCGTTCCCGGCAACATGAGGGCGGTTCTCGGCATCAGCATGGTGTTGGACGACCACTATAATGTGCCTACGGACCTTTATTCCGCAAGAATTACCATTAACGGAAGCGTTGTGCACAACGGCCGTTTGTCTCTCCCCCACGGTTCCCCTGCCGACGGGATGTTTAACAATTGGAGAGAATTAACCTTTAACATACCTAACATAAGAAGAAACAACCGAATTGTCATAGAGAACACGTCAAGGACTTCTCCGAACGATTGGATCGCTATCGACTGGATGGAATTGAGGCTTTTGCCAAGATAAAAAAATAAGGCTACCGAGGTAGCCATTTTTTTATTTTTCATATATTATAATTTCAAGGCTATTTAAAGGATTTTCCCGTGTCTTTGTGGAAATATACAAGTACCGTCAATATTTCAATTTCATTTGAAAGGGGACGAATATGGAGCAATATATTTTGGCGAAATTGAGAAAAATGTATCCTGACCGTCGCATTACCAATATCTATAAGGACCATCCTTTGGAGTACAGCTACTTAAGAGAAGCGGCATTAAAAAACCGTTTATCCATCAGCGAATTTCTCAAAAACAACGGGTTCATCTACGTCAAAGAAAAAACCGGATCCGGATCAAAAAATTTCGATTCGGAAACGGCCAAATTGCTCATCGATCAATATCAATTCAGCGGGGCGGATCTCGCAAAAATTTTTAGAGTCACCCGTGCCGAAATCAGCAGAAAAATCGTCAATAAAATAACCAATACCGATTGGCAAGACAACCGGCTCCTTCCCCATGAAATTGAAACCATCAAAAAGATGGTCTTGACGGACCGTTTTGAATACGGAAAAAACGATCTTTATATTCGAATCGCCAATGACGGCGAAAACATTTGTGTTTTTATCAAAAAAGGACTCGCCGTCAAAACGGTTTTCCGTTTACCGGAAAGCTTGGACGCCTTTTTGAGAAAGCACCATTATCACCTGTTAGGCCCTCAAGAC
>JAAYHZ010000014.1 GCA_012744235.1 Clostridiaceae bacterium | reverse complement strand
GGAACAGCTCGAAATAGTCGTCATCCGGTTCGCTTGTGTCCAAAGGCCCGAAGTCCTTGTCTTCGACGATCAATCGTGTTTTCGTTCCTCCGTCCGTCGCTTCCATCATTCCCTTTGTACCAAAAATCCTCAACGACTCGTTCCCGTGAAGACCGAATCCTTGAGGATTTAAATAATTGATAACCATGGAGAATATGCCTCCGTTTTCCAACGTTCCGATAACGGAAGAAGCGGTCCTTAATTGACCCTCCGGAACCGGATTTCCAAGCTTTGTCTCAATGCAGGCACTCTCCGTTATTTTCAGCCCGGTAATATGCTCGATCATTCTAGTCGCGTGAACGCCTACTTGTACCGTAAGACCGCCGTCAATAGCTTCGTCTTGAGGACGTCTTGAAAACAAGGAGCGATAGGATTTTTGAGCGAAAACTTGTACCGGCTCTCCGATCAATCCTTGGCGAATAACCTTTCTCATGGCCTTGTAAGGCTGTTGGAAGGTCGTTCCGATCATTTCCCGAAAAATCACGTTATATTCCTTGGCAGTACGAATCAAGAGGCGGATCCCCTCTTCGGTAAACGCGCAGTGTTTTTCTGCATAGACATGCTTTCCTTTCTTCATGCATAATACGGCTTGCTCTTCTTGGTCTTTTCGTACGGGAGAACACAAAGACACGATCTCGATTTCCTTGTTATCCGTCATTTCTTCAAGTGAATTGTAATAGATTACCTTGTTCCTTAGATCTTCCGGCAAAATTTCCGGTTCAATGGCACAAACGGCAACCAACTCGGCTCTTTTGTTGTCGGTTAGCTCACGGATTATATGATGGCCGTTTCTGCCGTATAGAGCGACTTTTGTTTTCAAAGCAGCATCATCCTTACTATTTAAAAATTTCCAATAAGTATGCGTGGTTTTACGTATATTATATCACGTCAAAATGCCAAAACCAACAGAAAAGGTTCCCCCGTCGCTGTTGTTCAACCTTTATCCATGTGATATAATCTTTTGGAATTATGAAAGAATAGCGGAGGTTATTAACATATATGAAAATTGGAATAGTCGGGCTGCCGAACGTGGGGAAAAGTACCATCTTCAATGCTTTGACCGCAGCAGGAGTCGACAGTGCAAATTATCCTTTTTGCACCATCGAGCCGAACGTAGGAGTCGTTGCCGTTCCCGATGAGCGTTTAAACGTCCTTGGGAGAATGTATGCAACCAAAAAAATCACTCCTGCCGTCATTGAATTTGTGGATATTGCCGGTTTGGTCAAAGGAGCCAGCAAGGGAGAAGGTTTAGGCAACCAATTTTTGTCCCACATTCGGGAAACCGATGCCATTGCCCACGTGGTTCGCTGTTTCGATGATACCAACGTGGTACATGTGGAAGGATCCGTTGACCCGAAAAGAGACGTGGAAACCATAAATCTGGAATTGATATTTGCCGACCTGGAAACATTGGAACGTAAAATCGACCGATGCGGCAAAATGCTGAAGTCCGGAGAAAAAAAGTACAAATTGGAAATGGACTTTTATACGAGATTGAAGGATTGGTTGGAGTCGGGAAAGGCCGCAAGAAGCTTTCCGTACGAGGAACAAGATTCGGAGTTTACGAAGGACTTGTTCTTGCTCACCTCCAAACCCATCATCTATATAGCCAATGTCTCCGAAGAGGATATTAACCGTGAATCGGAAAATCCGCATGTAAAAGCCTTAAGCGAAATCGCCCGAGCGGATCATGCCGAAATGATTACCGTTTGCGCAAGCATTGAGCAGGAATAAAGCGGATTGGAAGAGAATGAAAAAACGGAATTCTTAAAGGAATTGGGAATACAAGAATCCGGTTTGTCGAAATTAATAAAAGCCGGTTATAAACTGTTGGGATTGATCAGTTTCCTAACGGCCGGTGAAAAAGAAGTACGAGCATGGACCATTAAGGAAGGTACGAAAGCGCCCCAAGCCGCCGGTAAAATTCATTCGGATTTTGAAAGGGGCTTTATTCGCGCCGAAGTGATTTCGTATGATCTTCTAATGGAATGCGGATCCATGGTACATGCAAAAGAAAAAGGCTTGGTTCGGTCCGAAGGCAAAGAATATACGGTAAAGGACGGAGATGTTATCCTGTTTCGATTCAATGTGTGAGAAAAACGACAAAAAGCCTGTCATTGCAGGAATCATTGCGGAGTACAATCCGCTTCACAACGGCCATGTGTATCATATTCAAAAAACCCGCGAGCTGTTGAATCCGGATTATATAATCTGCGTCATGAGCGGTAATTATACCCAGCGAGGCGAACCGGCATTTCTCCGCAAACAGGTTCGCGTCGAATGTGCGCTGCGTTCCGGAATCGACTGCGTTATTGAGCTGCCCTTCATTTATGCTACCGCCAGTGCGGAATTTTTCGCAGGAGGAGGAGTTTCCATCCTTCATGCTTTAGGCTGCGTCACCCATATCAGTTTCGGGTGCGAATCCCCGGACTTAACTCTTCTGCAAAAAGTCGCGAACATCCTTGCGCAAGAACCGAAAGAGTATGGAGATATTCTGAAAGAGTACTTGGATTGCGGATACGGCTTTGCCGCCGCTCGTGAAAAAGCCTTGCATGAAATATTACCGGACCTTCCGGAAAACTTGATCTCCGGGTCCAACAACATTTTAGCGGTAGAATATTTAAAACGGCTGAACATTCTCGATTCTCCCATTAAACCTTTACCTATTCAGCGAAAGGGTGCATCCTACGGAGACACAAATTTGTATGAAAGCTTCAGTAGCGCTATGGCCATACGCCGGAAAATTTCGGAAGAGTTTAAAATTACGGAAGAAGTCGCTTCCTCGATTCCGAAATGTACTCTCGATCATCTAACCCGCGAAATTCAAGAAGGTCGGTGTCCTTTGGATTTGGACAGGCTGTACGACTTTTTCCAAATCTTTTTGCGAAGAGAAAGCTCACTTCACTTAAGCCGATATCCCTTTATGGAACCGGGCTTGGAAAACCGCTTAAAAAAGGCTTTGGACCGATCCTCCGACCTGTCCAACCTGATTCAAGCCATGGTGACGAAACGGTATCCGGCAACACGAATCAAAAGATTGCTATTGAACATATTGGCCGGAATTACCCGATATGACTTTGAACGTTTTACCGAGGGATCGGTGCCCTACGTACGAATATTGGGCTTCAACCGTGAGAAACCGGAAATCATATCATTGATCGGAAAATCTTCTACCGTTCCGGTCGTGACCAAGGCCTCGGATATCGCGGCATTGGACGAAGACGGTAAAGCTTTGTTTGAAATTGAAGCAAGAACCACGGATATATATCATTATCTTTACCCGAAAAAGCAAACGACCCGGATTACGGAATACGAGCATCAAATGATAAAGGTATAAAAAGGAGTTGCGATTGGTGCAACTCCTTTCTTCATGTTCATTATTTGTTTTTTGATTAATTCGCTTGTGCAGCGGCTTTTTTGTTGAAATTCTTCAAATCCTCTCCGGACGGTACCGTGAGTATGATGCGGTCTCCGTCCATCTCTACCTTCAAATTGGTCTTGCCACTGATTCTTAAGGTTTCAATGGTATCCTTCGGCAACTGCAAGCGTCCGTATTTGTCCACCACAACCAGCTCTTCGTGGGTATCGATTTTCCCTGAAATGGCCTGCTCGAGGATTTGGTCTCCCATTTCCGCCAATTGCTGTGCATAGGATTTTTTAATCAGGAACTCGCTGCTGGTACGTCCGTCTCGTATGGCTACGACACGGTCCACGGATTTTGCCAGCTGCGTATCGTGGGTTACGATAACGATAGTTACCTTGAATTGATCCTTCAGGTTATTAAAAACATCCATAATCATACTCGTGGTCTTTGCGTCTACCGAACCTGTGGGTTCGTCTGCCAAAAGGAGCTTCGGATTGTTTGCCAAAGCAATGGCGATGGCAACTCTTTGCTGTTCCCCTCCTGACAGTTGGTTCAATTTGCTTTTCTTACGATGTGTCATGGCAACCGCATCCAAAAGTTCCAGAACCCTTTCTCTTTTGTTCGCCGTATTGCCTGCAAGAATCATGGGCAATTCAATGTTTTGAGTAACCGTTAAATACGGAATCAAGTTTCTTGCGTTGTTCTGCCATACGAAGCCTACGGTACTCTTCATGTATTCCCTAAGCTGCTTGTCATCATACTTTAGGATATCTTCTCCGTTTATATGAAGTTTACCTGCAGAGGGACGGTCCAGTCCCCCCAGCATGTTTAACAAAGTCGATTTACCGCTTCCGCTGTTACCGATGATAGCCATCAATTCGCCTTCTTCTACCTCCAAGTCCAAGCCTTGAAGGGCAACAACCTCGCTTTCCGCGGTTTTGTATATCTTCACCAAGTTATCGCATTCAACCATTAATCTTCTTTCGTTATTGTCCATTTAACACCACCCCGTCCTCTAAGTTAAATACGTAGTCGGCAACCTCCATCATGTTCGGGTCGTGGGTCGTCATGACAACGGTGATGCCCTCTTGTTCCACCAACGACTTAAACAACCGAACCACTTGGAGACCGGTCTGCGTATCCAGCTCCGCCGTAGGTTCGTCGGCAAACAACACTTGGGGTCTGTGGGCAATGGCCCTTGCAATGGCAACTCTTTGCTGTTCTCCACCGGACAACTGCTGAGGTCGATGTGTCATACGTTTACCTAAACCTACCAGCTTCAAACATTCCTCCGCCCTTTTTCTCCTGCCTTTGCTCACACCGGCTATTCGTAATCCGAAATCCACGTTCTCAAATGCCGACATGTTGGATATAAGGGCTACCGATTGAAATATGAACCCGCATTTGACACGGCGGATATCATCTCTTTTTTTATCGGACAGCTTCGATATCTCTTCGTCGTCAAAAAAGACTTTTCCTTCACTGGGTCTGTCCAGAGAGCCGAGTATATTAATCAAGGTGGTCTTGCCTGAGCCCGAAGGTCCTCGGAAGATACTCAGCTTGTTTTTCGGTATATTTATATTCACATTTTTCAAGGCTTCTACGATTTCACTGCCGGATTTAAATCGTCTGTATACATTTTCCGTTCTGAACGTATATTCCATATTCATACCTCCCTCTATTAATCCTCGCCAAGCTTAACGGCTTGATCCATCCTGATGCTGGCAACAAATCTCGCCAAAATACCGGTACCGAGAAGGAGCATGAAGCCGACAACAACATAGATTCTCAGGTAGTCGTTTGTGGAAGAAATAATTTCGAACGGAGGCACTTGCTCTGCAGCACCGTACATCATTTGCAACAACGGCACGTACAGTTGGCTGGTGATACTTCCGATTACCAATCCCATAAATATTGCCATAACCGATATTAAAATCTGTTCGACAACAATCATCCCGATTACTTTGCTCTTCGACAATCCCATGGCCCGTAATATACCGAATTGGAGAACCCTGTCTCGAATGGATAGAATCCAATAGATCAAGAATCCGATTATACTGATGATCATGGTTACCACGAAGCTCAGTGTCAAAGAACCGTTGATACCTTGCAGCAAGGGATCGTTTTTAAACTTGATGATCTCTTGTGTGGCATAGGATATACCCGTGATTCTCAGCTTCTTATCCGTTATTTGATTGGTAATTTCCATGTCCGTCGTATCCGGAGCCTTTTTAATCCAAATCTCATAAGGCTCCAAGAAGGTCATGTTGTGCAAATAGTTTAAATTGACAACAATCAATCGGGGCGGAACTTCCTTGCCGGTCATGAAATCCTTTTTATACACCGGATTCCATGTAGGCCAGTAATCCACAAACCCATAGACAATACCGTCGGTAAAGCTCTGCTTTCCCCAGTTATAGGTCACGTTGTCCAAAAGCTGGACGTCTCCGTCTTGCTGGAAACCGGAGGACAAAAGTACCGCGCTGGGGTTATCGGCTAGCAAGTTTAAGTAATGATACCAATGATAAGGCAGCAAATCGTCTCTAAACCATGCGGTTTCTCCGAATTCGTGAGAAATAATTCCCATTAAGTCCGCATGTTCAACGGTGACACCCATCACCCGAACGGTTGCATCGGCGTTTCTGAATACCTTGGTAATGGATTCGATCCCTTCGATGTTCTCGTATTCATAATAGTTGGGCTCGAAATACAATATCGGTTTTGTACTGACGGTTGTCTGCTGACCTCCGGTGCCTCCGGGTATATCGCCCATTTCGGGAGGGGCCCCTGTACTCATGGGTTGGTTGCTTTCAAAATACGGCTGCACCACAATGTCGGTACCTAGTCTGTACATTACCTTGTCTTCGAGATTTCGGTTGATGGTTCTTGCCGCATTGGCGTTAAAAATACCTACCGACAAGGAAACAATCAAGAAAAGCATCAAGAACTGTTCTTTTCCTTCGGACCGTCCAACTTGGATAAAGGACGAGTACATAACCGGAGACCACACGCCTCTTCCTAGAGAGAAAACAATCTTTATGATGGTAGGATAAATTCTTAAGAAGAACAATCCCGCACCCATAATGAAGAACGTGGACAGGAAGAACATAATCGGGTCTATGGAAAATCCGGTTTCAGAAGCTTGCTGCACGTTCATAATTTGCTGCATTTCTTGGAAGTTCATTAGCCCGTAGATAGCTGCCGCCAAAAGAATAATATCCAAAAACAGTTTGTTCCACAAAGGTCTTGTGCTGGTTTTTGCTTTTTTCTGCTTGTATTCTACAATGGATGTCCGAGATGTTCGGTAAGCCGGTATCAACATAAACAGCATAAACGTTAAGACGCTGTATACGGTGTATAAAATAGCGTCCATTGACAAGTTGATCGGCAGTGCCGTACGGTTAATAAATTCCATAAAACCGTTTGAAGCGCCTAATACCTTGCACATGAACATCCCCAACATGGGACCGACAATGGCAGCCGCAATACCGTATATGAGGCTTTCGAGAAAATAGCTTTTGAATATTTGGAATCTGCTGGCTCCTCTACTTTTCATTACGGCAATTTCATTGGCTTCGTGTTTTACAATCAGCTGGGCAACCATGAATATGTAGAAAGCAAGCATGATCAAAACGGGAACATACAAGATCCACAAGGTCGTGCTCAGCTGCATATGCCGGAAATAATATTCGTTTAAAATATCAATGACCGGGAATTTCAGTACAAAGACACCCTTCCATCCGGACAGGTCTCTTTGCTGCTGCGTATAGGATTTCGTGATATGGTCGACGTCGCTGATTAAAATTTTATGGTAATCCAAAGCATAATGCCATTTTGCAAAGGACAAATCAAATATGCTCTGGCCAATCAAATAGTCTTTTGCAAGATCCCAGTCCATAAAGAGGGTTTTCCTGTAACCGCTGATACCCTCATACCAAAAGTTCTCGTCCGTCGTATCCGGAGCAATGACGCCCACCACTTGGATTTTAATGCTCATACTGTCGTCTTTTGTATAGGACGTGATGGTATATACTTCATTGCTGACCAATCCTAAGTCCCTCATGGCCTCTTCGGTAATCACCACTTCGAAGACACCGTCTTGGGTAGGAGTTTTCGAGAACATTCTTCCGCCGACAAGCTTTACATGTTCAGGTAAGTTTTCAATCGCTTCAACTTTAAGCGTGATCATACCTTCGTCTTTCGACGTTTCTTCCTTTACAACCTTTAAATGATCAAACGTTATTCGATGGAATTCGCTTAAAATGGGCAAGTTGTAATCATGAGAAATTTTGTTTCTCATCAACCCGTCCATATTCCAATACATATTGTACTTACTTCGCGTTTCCGTAAAGTAAGTCATGTTAGCATCTGCTTCAAGAGTTCCGGGAAATGTTTGGTAATCATTCTGGTATTGTTCCAAATCTTTTGTTAACATTCTTTGGAAAACACCGGCAGAATACATCGGTATAGTGCTTACCGTTGCAACCAAAAGAATCGATCCGATAAGAAGGCAGGCTACTAACCATTTGTTACTGATAATCTTACGTATAACGACTAACAGCACATCGTTACCCCCTTTCTTATCTTGTGAAGACTTGTTCTCCCGGCTCTAATCCTGCTACAATCTCCGCTTCCGTTGTAGTCATAATACCCACTTCTACAAGACGCTGCGTTCTCATTCCGTTTTCATAAACATAGACAAAGTAAGCTCCTTGGTTTTCCCTGAGAACCGAACGGGGAACCAATACGGCATTTTCGTTATAATTCAACACCAGTTTAATCTGTACACGATCACCAAATTCCAAGTTTTGAAGTCCCGTTGCATCGATGGTTACGACGCCTTTTTTATTCGAATCTTCCGGTTGGTTTGCCGTAGGTCCGATAACTTCGCATTCATACTCATACAGTTGTTTATTCTTTGTGTATGAAACTTGAACTTTCGTTCCTAACGTAAAGTAATGAGCATAAGTCGTGTTGTTGTATTCCAATACGCCGGAATCCGGATCGCTGATTTGACAAAGAGTGGTTCCGTCAGCGATGACATCATCCGGTTTTAATCTTCTCATGTAGTTTATTTGGCCGGACATGGGCGCAAATACTCTTGTCTTTCTGTACTTTTCTTCTAATTCGTTTAATTTTTTAGTTTCAACTTCCAAGTTGATTTCGGCAAGTCTTAAATCGTACTTGTCTCCGCCTCCTTGGATTTCCCATCTTTCAAGCAAACGGTCGTAAGCAATTTGCGCTCTTTCATGGGCAATTCTTTGATAATACAGTTGGTCTTCCAAATCGGTGGAATCCAATTCTAGCAATAAGTCTCCTTGGTTGACATAATCGCCTTCTTTAATATGTATCCGAACCACTTTACCTGCTTGGTTTTTCAGCACCACCGCTTCGTAAATGGATGGTGTATAGGTAGCCGTACCTCGAATGGATTCCTCAATAGGTCCTCGTACGACGGTTCGCAAAGGCAGCTGCACCTCATCCGGTTGAACCAAAGGCGGTTTCGGCATTTCCTCCTCTACAGGCCATAAAAAGCAACCCGTTGCAGACAATGACATAATAAAAATAATGATTCCTAATGCGATTGATCTGATAAAACGGGCGTTCTTCACTACGGTGCGTGGAACTCTAAACATATACATCCCTTCCCTATATAAATTTGGAAAATAATATAATGATTCCTTTTTCATTATAACACATAATATTTTCAAAATAAAGCACATTTTTTTGCATTGATAGTGTCAATTTGTTGTAGGATAATTAAACTTAAAGGTATCCCCATCTTTTTGATACAACGGGCTATATCACATACCCGCTGCGTTGTATGCCCTTTAAAATTGTTGATATTGGAGTTTTTTT
>JAAYHZ010000114.1 GCA_012744235.1 Clostridiaceae bacterium | reverse complement strand
TGGTCTTGCTTGTTTCCGCCTAATGCCACAAACCAAACCTCCAAATCGCCGGGAATGCCGACAACGGATTCCGCAACAGCCAACAGAACCCCGATTCCGGAGCCGTTGTCGTTGGCGCCATTAGAGCCTTTGGCGGTGTCGTAGTGGGCGGTAACCAATAATATTTCATCTGCAGGTGCGGGTGCATGTTTTTTTGCAATAATATTTCGGGACGTGCCGTACCAGTTGCCGTTTCGTACTTCGATTTCCGCATAGACCTTCACGTTGTTTTTCACAATTTCACGAAGCTCCGTGATATGGGATCTGTCCACTCCGATGGCCAATACCTTGTCTTCTTCATACAGCCCGTACATGATATTTTCATAGGCTTCCCCCAGCATGATAACGGCCAAAGCTCCGCTTTCGGCAATCAGGTCCAGGTATTGATAGAACAAATAATTATATGTATCAATGATAACAATTTTGTCTTTGTAGTCGGTGGCTTCGTCATACCAGACCAATTGGCCTTTCACGTATCCGTTTTTTGAATTCATAACCACGGAGGTTTCGAATCCTTTGCCGGGAATTCCGATAAGCTGCAGCCGGTTCACCGTAGGTATCTCTATTAAATAATTTCCGTATATACGGAAGGATTGTTGTTCTACGGTATAACCCATTCCTCTAAATCGGTCGTACAAGTAGTCCGCCGTATCGTTTTCGTTCTTCGTTCCGGCAAGCCGCTCCTTGCCGGCAATGGAACGAATATGGTCCAGGATTTTGTATTCGTCGATCCGATTCAACACCCTCACATTGACCAGATCCACCACAGGCTTTTTCTTCAAAATATCTTGGTTTTGAACGTATTCCACTCCCATGACATTCAAGAATAAATACAAAGGAGCATAGGTACTGCCGTCAATGATTTCCGGTGCACGAATCAAGGGCACTGTTCCGTTTTTAGTGACACATTCCCTGCTACCCGGCTTCACCACATAGACGGCGTTGTTTCCGGTAATGATGACGCTGCGGTCCGTTTCGACCCAAAATACGTCGTAGCCCAACAACTCGCAGGTGGTGCGCAACGGTAAATAGATTTCGCCTTGGCTCTCTTTTTGTCCTACCGCGAAAATGTCCCCGTTAGCATTTTGGACTTTAAATATCCTTTGTTCCGCTTTTACAGGTATAGGGATTAAGGTAATGATACAAATAGATAATAACAAAGAAAGAAACCTTTTCAACTTTTCCCCTCCTAACATGCCTAAGGCATCCGTTTTGCTTTTTTGCTTTTTACCTCTACTACTCTACTTCCTCGGTAAAATAAGTGTCGATCAGTTTTTCCGCCATGGTCTTTCTCATATAGGCTTGAAGCACGAGATCGACAACCAAAAGCAGCACCTGAAAAGGTTTTTGCCATTCAAGATCCATGCCTTCGATTTTTTCCGTCATGCTCGCCATATCGGCTTGAAATGCATTTTTTTCCGCTTCCTCAAAACGAATAAAGGTTTCATACATTTTATCGATAAAATCATGATCGGAATCTTCGCCGACGCGTTTTCCCCCTGCTTTCGCGTCTTTTTCATCCGCAGATTTTATTCTATCCGACAGCGGTTTTAAGATGGCTTTTATATCGTTAATGGATAATACTTGCTTTAAGTAATAAATCATGATGAGCATTTTCATATGATTTCTGGTGTATTTTTTCAGGACAGGCGGAAAAAGAATGCCTTCTTTCGTATAGTTGTTAATCATGGTTTTGGTCAACATTTTATCTTCGTCGTTTCTTTTTAAGCTGCCTAATCGATTCTCGATAAACGTGGTAACCTGGTCCACGTACAAATCGATATCCGGTATGGAATCCGGATCTATGGATTTGCATCCGAAGGTTTCTTCAAATATTTTGATAATTTCGTTTCTGTCAAAATTCGTCATTAATTATAACCTCTAAATGTTGGTGACGGTAACATTATACATCATAGGTATTGAATTCGCAATAAAGTACCGCGAATGGAATAAAAATTATCCGGATTCTATTTTCTTCTTATCTATCTATTGACGTTTTATTCTCCAAGTTATATAATTTCACTATTAAATCACATAGTATTCATTACTACTTGTTATGTTAAGGAGGTCTGCTTATGAATCTACAGTCCGGCGAACCAAACGTAAAAATACTCCTTTACGGAGATTCCATTGCGAAAGGAATCGTGTTTGACGAAAGTTCAAATAAATATACGAAAGAAAAAGACTGCTTTTTTAATATCTTGTCTTCCAAATTAAAGGCAACGATCGAAAACGTTTCAAAGTTCGGAAATACATTAATACGTGCCAATCGAAAATTCGACGAAGAGCTTGCCAAAATCAAACCGGACATGACCATGATTGAATTCGGCGGAAACGATTGCGATTTCGATTGGGACAAGGTAGCACAAGACCCGAAGGCTCCCCATTTACCCCATACTCCTCCGGAAGAGTTTGAATCCCTCTTGTCAAACTTTATATTACGCATGCAAAAGCAGAACATAATGCCTCTTCTTCTTACCATGCCTCCTATCGACCCTTTTCGCTACTTTAAGTGGATATGCAAAGGGAAATCCTCATACGAAGAAAACATTTTGACCTTTTTGGGCTCGGAACATACCATATACCGCTGGCATGAAAAATACAATTTGATGATTTTGGAACAAGCGTCCTTACACCGCGTTCCTGTTGTGGATATTCGAAAAGCTTTTTTGTCGCACTTGGATATTCAAAATTATTTATGCCAAGACGGTATACATCCGAACGGCAAAGGCCATAAGCTCATTGCCGATACGGTATTCCGGTTTATGAAATCTCGTTTTCCCCAATTGGTTTTATAACGGATCCTTGTAAAATCGTGTTATATATTCTCATAATTGGAACATAATATCATTTGAAGGAGGTGTGGAAAATGGCAAGAATCTTTCGCAGCGATTCGCGAATTATCTGCGATGTATACGAATGCCAATACTGTTCACCGGAAAACCGGTGTACGGCAAAAAGGATCCATGTAAAGCCTAGAAATTCTTTGACAAGAGACGATAATGATTGTGTAACCTTTACGCCGAGAAATATACGGATATAAAAGCAAAAAAATTAATTTTCACTACGGTTCGGCTTGTGATATAATACTTTTTTAAAAAGTACAAAAAAAAGGCTGGCAGTGAAGAAAAGAATATGATCAATAACGAAGTAAATAGAAGAAGAACATTCGCCATTATATCGCATCCGGACGCAGGAAAAACCACATTAACGGAAAAACTGCTGCTGTACGGAGGCGCCATACGTATGGCGGGTTCGGTAAAGGCTCGAAAAGCGGCAAAATATGCCGTATCCGATTGGATGGAAATCGAAAGACAAAGAGGTATATCCGTAACCTCCAGTGTGATGCAGTTTCAATACGACAATTTCTGCATCAATATTTTGGATACACCGGGTCACCAGGATTTCAGCGAAGACACATATCGTACCTTAATGGCGGCGGACAGCGCCGTTATGTTGATTGACGGCGCCAAAGGGGTGGAACCTCAAACCATCAAGCTGTTTCATGTTTGCAGAATGAGAGGAATTCCCATTTTCACCTTTATCAATAAATTGGACCGTGCCATCAAAGACCCCTTTGAGTTGATGGACGAGTTGGAAGAGGTTTTGGGCATTCATTCCTACCCCATCAATTGGCCCATCGGTACGGACGGGGACTTCAAAGGCATTTACGACCGCTCCTCCGGTCAAATATTGTTATTTGAAGGCGGTCAGCACGGGCAAACCTTTGTAAAATCCGTATCCGGAAGCTTGGATGATCCCATTTTCAAAGAAACCTTAGGCGATTATTATTACAACCGTTTGTGCGAAGAGCTGGAGCTTTTGGACGGTGCAGGGGAAAATTTCAGTTTGGAAGCCGTATTAAAGGGGCAATTGACACCCGTATACTTCGGCAGTGCCATGACCAATTTCGGGGTAAAGCCTTTTCTTGAAAGCTTTTTGGAAATGGCTCCTCCTCCCTCGGACCGAAAAGCCGGGGATACGGTTATCAAGGCCACGGACGAGTTTTTCTCCGCTTTTATATTCAAAATCCAAGCGAATATGAATCCCGCCCACCGAGACCGATTGGCATTTGCACGAATTTGCTCCGGGAAATTTATAAAAGGCATGAACGTATATCATGTACAAGGAAAGAAAGAAATCAAGCTCGTCCAACCGCAGCAGTTGATGGCACAGGATCGGGTTACGGTGGAGGAAGCTTTTGCGGGAGATATTATCGGGCTTTTTGACCCGGGCATCTTCAATATCGGGGATACGCTGACGACCGGGGACAAAAACATTGCATTCGACCCCATACCCATGTTCCCTTCGGAAATTTTCTGCAAGGTTGCAGCCAAAGACTCCATGAAAAGAAAGCAATTTATCAAGGGCATGAACCAGCTTTCCGAAGAAGGTACCGTACAGATATTCAAAAAGATCGATATCGGTATCGAAGAGCTGATTGTAGGAGCCGTAGGAAGCTTGCAATTCGACGTGTTGGAGTTTCGTCTTCTGAACGAATACGGGGTTCAAATCCTTCGGACGACCCTGCCCTATCGTTATTTGCGCTGGATCAAAAAGCTTCCGGTGGAGTACGATCGCTTGAATTTGCCGGGCAGCGCCATGGTAGCTCGCGATCTTGAAGAGCGTTTGGTGATTCTGTTCGAAAACGAGTGGTCCATCAATTGGGCTTTAGAGAAAAACAAAGGCTTGGAATTGACGGATATGATTTTAGAACTTAAAAAAGGTCCCGCTGCAGGGACCTTTTTCATTTATCAATCTATTTCTTTTTCTTTATTTTAACCGTACAATCCTTTTCCCGGGTTATATCGATATTCAAAACCGCCGCCCAGTAGCCTTCCGGACTTCTTCCTTCCTTTTCATAGGGATTGAAGGGTTCTACCGGCCATTGCAAGGAAAAACCGGTATTGGCAAAGGCAATATCGTAGCCTTTAAAGCTTACGGTATATCCTCCGTCTTTGTTTGCTACGGAGAAATCGTTTTCCTTCGGAATGACGGAAAACTTCAAAGGCAGTCCGATTTGGACTTGGTCCGGAGCCCGGTCCGCTTTGTATCCGAAGCTTAAAACGACTTCCTCTTCGGTTATGCTTTTGACCTTCACAAAGCAGCAGACATCCTCGTAAGACATGACAATGCTTTTGTTTTCCGGATCCTTCGATCCTTTATCGGGAACATACAAGACACGGTCCTTCTTTTGAATGAAGAAGGTGCCCCATCGAGGATTGTACTTGTTGTTGCCTCCTCCGATCAGCAAGCCTTTGTCTTGATGCCATACGCTTACAAGAAGCTGGCGATCCATGCCCCAACGGCTATCCGTTATCGGTGCCGTATAGGAGCTTAAATTGACTTGCCATCCGTCTTTTCGGAAAATTTGGACGTTTCCGTGGCTGAGATTCAATTCTTCTTTTATTACGTATTCTTTTTCGCTTAAGCTCGATTCCGGCAGCCGTTCCAAATAACGGAGCAAGTTGACACACTGGGTGCTTAAGGATTGGTTTTTTCGAATGACTTGGTCCAGCATAAAGTCGATATAGCTTAAGCCACCTTCCAATTCCAAGTAACCGATTAAGTCCCCGGTACGAATGTTTCCGTCGTATTTGACGCGTCCGTCCGCCGTTTCCGCCAAAGTACCGTCCGGATATACCGATACCTGCTGGAATTTGAAGGATCTTTCCAATGCCTGTGTTACGTCCACCGTTCCGCCGTAGAACTTATATACCCCCAATGCGTAGATATAGACGGAGTTATAGGACAAGGTGGGTCCTTGATGCTCCGGCCAAAAACCGTCCGGATGCTGGCATTCGATGGTTTTTTCCATCATTCTGTTGGCTATTTCTTTGTAGTCTTCTCGGTTAAACAAGCAACCGGCCCGATAGGTAGCGGCGGCATTCCATACAGGAATATTGTGGATGTGCATAGACTGAAGTTCTTTACTAATTCCGTCGTATGCCAGCTTTAATCCTTCCTCCCAATGCTTTCGGGTTTCTTGATCCAAGTGATCTTTCATCAAATCATAGGCTTGAAGCCAATGGAACATGGACCACGGCATGTAAATGTAGCCCCATTCCGAACCGTCGGTTTTTACGAACAATACTTGTCCGTCTTCACGTTGTGCAGCCCTTAAAGCGTTTCCTCCCGCTTTTATGATTTCGAAAGCCTTCGGGTCGTTATAATACGGATTTCCTTCAAAATCATGAAGATAAAGATAGGAAAGTAGAAAGATGTTGTCTTGATTGGTTACCGCCCAACCGCCGTTTGATTCCAAAAATTTTCCGGTTTTCGGATCGAACTTGACAATCCACCGGTCGCATCCTTGTACCAACAGCTTTCTGATTTTGTCAGCAACAACCGTTTTCAAAGCCATGTATAATCCTCCCCAAAATTATATACTCACCGGATTTTTCAACCCGGGAAAAACTTAATCCAAGCGTGCATTGATTTCGTTGATGCGAGTGATTATCGATTCTCTTAAAGGACTCTCCGGAAAATGATCTCTTACATAGATAAAGATCTCTTTTGCCTTTTGGTATTCTTCTTGGAATTGGTATGCACGCCCCGTGTAGTAGTAAGCATAATCGATATATTGGTAATCCGAATATTTTTGGGCGATAACATCGAAAAACGGGATGCAGCTTGCGTAATCTCCTGTTTCATAAATGCAACGTCCTGCACGGTAGTAAAAATCCGCCGTGTATTCGCATTCATACTCGGTTTCGATACCCCGTTCAAAAAATCCCAGGGCTTCTTCATAGCGCCCGTTGTTGTAGGAGTTCATCCCTTGTTCATATAAATATGTACAAAGTCCGAAATAGGCTTCATCGTAAAGAGCATCATATATGCTTTTATTCTCTTGGTTTAAGGTTCCCGCCGCTATGCCTTTTAATGCATCCGTGGCGGCGGTGTATTCGTTATTATCTATCATGGAACGGATTTGGCTAAGCTGTCCTTTCATAACATGGTTCTGCCATTCTTCTTCCAAAGTGCGCAGCTTTCCTTCCATTTCCGTCTTTTCTCGATTTAAGTCGGCAATAATCTTTTCCTTGTCTTCAATGTCTTTTTCCAAACGGTCCTCTTTTTGCTGATATTCTTGGATTTGCCGCTGGTATGAAAGTATGCTTTCTTGCGCTTCTTCCACTTTTTTATCGCTTTTGCCGCTTCCGACAAGATAACCGATTACGCTTCCGATAGCTAAGAAGATCATCAATAGAAAGGCGATACCGGCCACCCTCGTACCGTTACCGGGCTCGGAGGGCGTGATTCTTCTTTCTTCAATTTTTCTTTGAATTCGCTCGGAAATGTCCTTGGTCATGTCATGCTGATTCCTTTTGAAAGCTTCGTCTTCCTTGCCGACAGCCGCAGGCTTCGATTCTTTTTCGGGCGGACGCTTCGAATTTTTGGAGCTTTGATTCTGTTGAGGTTTCGTTTTCTTTTCCGGTTTTGCTTTTTGAACGATCTTCTGTTTATCGGTACTGACAACGTGAGGACCTACGACTTTTTGAAGGGAAAGCTTTTTCTTCGTACTTTTCTTGCTTGGATCCGAAAAAAGCCGGTTCATGTAGTACCTCGCCTGCTCGTTCTTGGGATCGATAGACAAAAGAGCCTTTAACACGCTTTTCGCTTCCGATACTTCCTTGTTCTTATATAAGCTGAGGGCGAGCAAAAGATAAGCTTGCGGAACAAACTCGTCGGATGCAACGGCCTTTTTTAACAGTATAATCGCCATATCATCGCTGCCTTGTTTTAGCTTCTCTAACGCTTGGTTATAAAACAAATAAGGAGAATCGTAGGAGCCTCCCCCCGGTACCGTCTCGGGGGAAAATTCTTCAAACAGATCAATATCGTTTCTTTTTTCCATTGCACACCCGGCTTACAAGTCGGTAAACCAAAGCCGGTTTTCACCGCCCTTCTTTGTATATATCGATGATTTCCTTTCTCGCCTCGTCTAAAAAAGTCAAAGACCCGAATACAATTACCAAATCATGATCGGATACATAGTTTTTGCAAAACCTCATCGCATCTTTTATTGTATCATGGGGAAATACCTGTTTACAATAATTCTTTACCGTTTCTCCCAAATCTTGTGCCGTTAACCCTCTTTCTCCTTTTGTTGACACGGTAATCACGGCTTTTGCATCGGAAAACAAAATCTCGGATACGGCTTGGTAATCCTTGTCAATTAAAGAACCGTAAATATAGACGGGACGGATGCCGGGAAAGTGCTTGTCGACCATATCCTTCAAGGCTTGAGCGCACTGGGGATTATGACCTGCATCCACCATATACATGGGCTTTTCCCGTACAATTTCGGCTCGAGCTTGCCATTTGGCATTCATAAAGCCCTTTCGTATGCTATCCTCCGAGATGACAACCCCTTGCCGGATCAAGCACCGACACGCCGTCAAAGCTACGGAAGCGTTTTTCAGCTGATGCTCCCCTAACAAAGAAATGCGAAGTCCTTTAAAAGATCCCTTGTTAAAGGTGTATCCCGAAAGAGAGGATTCGGTAACTTCAATGTCGTCAAAATCGGCGATGTATAAATTCGCTTGCCGCTCCCGACATACCTTCCGAATAACCTCCTCCACTTCGTCCGTTTGCCGATACAGCACCACATCGATGCCGTTTTTGATGATCCCGGCTTTTTCAAAAGCGATTTGCGAAAGGGTATTTCCCAATATGGCGGTATGGTCGTATCCGATGTTGGTTATGACGGCACAAAGAGTCGTTTTTACGATATTGGTAGCGTCCAGTCTTCCTCCTAAACCGGTTTCCCATACCACGTAATCGCATTTTTCTTTTTGAAAATACAAAAGGGCAACGGCGGTTACCAGTTCAAATATCGTAGGAGAACGCTTCCCTTCCGCAATAATCTCGTCCGCCTTCTCCTTTACCTTTTCCGTCGCTTTTGCAAGCTCCTCATCCGGAATGTATTGTCGATTAATCTGTATTCTTTCGTTAAAAACATCCACATAAGGAGATATATACAACCCCGTCTTATACCC